>JAFGLK010000319.1 GCA_016928125.1 Anaerolineae bacterium | reverse complement strand
CTCTCTGGTTTCACCCAACCGACTCCCCAGCCAATGCCCCAGCGGGCCTCAGGCGCTGCGCGCCGCAGGGAGCAGCGCTCGACCGAGTGGCCGAACGCCGATACTCATTGTTCCCATTATACACTGCGCAAAGAGCAATTGCAAGCAGCAAACAAGCAGAAAGAACGTAATAGGACCAATCTGAAGGAAGCGCACGGGGCATTCCTGAAGCCATGGTTGGTCGGGCCTGCGGTTCCACTGGGCGCCAGTATAGCGATTCCAGAGCGGCGGGGCAACTTGGCCGAGGGTGGGCTCGACTACCCGGCCACACTCCGCTCGGCCAGGGCGGTCTTGGCGCGCTTGATCTGTTTGCCCCGCTCGTGGGTGTTCAGGATGGCCTTGCGGATGCGATAGCTGACGGGTGTCACCTCGAGCAGCTCGTCGTCGGCCAGATACTCGATGGCCTCGTCCAGGCTCATGGCGCGCGGGGAGGTCAGACGCACATCCACATCACGGGTCGACTGGCGCATGTTGGTCAGGTGTTTGCGCTTGGACACGTTCACGGCGATATCGCCCGGGCGTCCATTCTCGCCCACCACCATGCCCTCGTAGACCGTCGCGCCGGGGCTGACAAAGAGGAAGCCGCGTTCCTCAGCGTTCTTCAGGCCAAAGGCGGTGGCCACTCCGGCCTCCGAGGCCACCAGCGAGCCACCGGCGCGGGCCGGGATCTCGCCCACCATGGGCAGGTAGCCGTGAAAGAGCGCATGCATCACGCCCAGGCCTCGTGTAGCGGTGAGAAACTGGTAGCGAAAGCCGAGCAGCCCGCGTGTGGGCACCAGGTATGTGAGCTGCACGCTGCCGTCGCCCTTGTCAACCAGGTTGAGCATGCGTGCGCGTCGGCTGCCCAGCATCTCCACGATCACTCCCACCGCGCTGGAGATGGTCTCGATGTAGAGCTCCTCGAACGGTTCGCAGAGTTGGCCCTCGGCGTCGAAATGCATCAGCACGGTGGGCCGTGAGACCTGGAACTCGTATCCCTCGCGGCGCATGGTCTCGACCAGGATCGCCAGGTGCAGTTCGCCGCGGCCTGCCACATCAAAGGTGTCGGGGCTGTCGGTCTCCGACACGCGTAAGGCCATATCATGTCGCAGTTCCTCGAACAGGCGCTCGCGCAGGCGTCGCGACGTGCCCCAGCGTCCTTCGCTACCCGCCAGGGGCGATGTGTTGACCCCAAAGGTCATGCGCACCGTGGGCTCTTCCACGAGAATGATGGGCAGCGCCACCGGCGCCTCGGGATCGGCGAGGGTCTCGCCGATGGCCGCATCGCTGAGGCCCGCTAGCACGGCGATGTCGCCCGCCTCCACCGCGTCCACGTCGACTCGCTGCAAGCCCTCGTGGACCTGGAGATAGCGCGCTCTCTCAGGCAGCAGCGTGCCAGCGCGCGTGATGCGCACCAGGTCCTGGCCGGCCAACAGGCGGCCGGCCGACACCCGGCCAATGGCGGTGCAGCCACGATGGGCGTCGTGATCCAGCGTGGTCACCAGCATCTGCAGTGGCGCCTTGCGATCTACCGTGGGCGGCGGCACATGCCGCAGGATAGCTTCGAACAAGGGGCGCAGGTCAGGGCCCAGTGCCGGGGTCAGCCCCGCCTGCCCGGTGACGGCGTTCGTATACACCACGTGGAACTCGGCCTGAGCCTCGGTGGCGTCCAGCTCCAGAAACAGGTCAAACGTACGGTTGAGCGTGTCAAGGGGGTTGGCGCCTTTGCGGTCGACCTTGTTGATCACCACAATCACGTGGTGGTTCAGGGCCAGCGCCTTTTTGAGCACAAAGCGCGTCTGAGGCATGGGGCCCTCAGCTGCATCGACCAGGAGCAACACGCCGTCCACCATGTTGAGCACCCGCTCCACCTCGCCTCCGAAATCGGCGTGGCCGGGGGTGTCGACAATGTTGATCTTGACTCTCTGGGCCATCACGGGATCCCAGATGGTGATAGCGGTGTTCTTGGCCAGGATAGTGATCCCGCGCTCACGCTCCAGGGCGTTCGAGTCCAGCACGCGCTCGGCCACCTGTTGGTTCTCACGGAACACCTGGGCCTGCTTGAGCATGCCATCCACCAGAGTGGTCTTGCCATGGTCGACATGGGCAATGATGGCCACATTGCGAAGCTCGCTGCGTTCAGTCAGCATGGGAGCACATCCGATTGGTGGACACACAAAACCCCGACCCACACGGGCGGGGTTCTCGACTCGAATAGGCGACGAACACATATTCTAGCGGCGATGCGGCCACCTGTCAAAAAAGCGACTCGGCTGCGATGACGGTTCTCAGGCCGTCTGCCCGTCTGGCAGCGATGCGCCCATGCCGCCGATGATGCGCCAGCCCGCGTCGGTGCGCAGCCAGGTGTGAATGACGCGCTGGCCCAGGCCGATCTCGCCGCCCTCCGGCGCGGCGACGCGTACGTGGGACGTGTAGCAGGCGATGCCCACGCGCCCATCAAACACGCGCACCGCCCAAGGCGTGAGCGTCACCTCGGCCGAGGCCAACAGGCCCCCCGCCAGCGCCGCCTCCACCACCTGGCGCACCCCTTCCCGCTCGACAGGCGCCGTCTGCCCGTCGGGCCAGTCGCTCACCTGCGCATGCCAGAAGGAGAGATAGCCGGCCAAGTCGCCGGCCTTGATCCGCTCGCTCAGCGCCAACTCTTGGCGCCAAAGCTCCTCCTCCAAAGGTGACATTTCGGCCATGCTGCGATCTCCTTCCCTGAGCCATAAGGTGGGCGGCCCCATGTCGCCGTGTGCGCCAGGCCGCGCTGCGCACACCCGCACGCTTCGCAAGCAGCATGCCCACATCCGCCCACGTGGTCAAGCGCGACCGCCTTGACCTACTTCTGCGGGCTGGGTATCATGCCTCAGCCCTGTGAGGAGGTGTCCCCTATGCCTGAGAGGCCCAACATCCTATGCATCATGTCCGACGAGCACGATCCCGGGGTTACCGGCTGCTATGGCGACCCCTGGGTGGCCACGCCCCATCTCGATCGGCTGGCGCAGCGGGGCGTCACCTTTGATGCCTGCTACACCACCTCGCCGCTGTGCGTGCCCGCTCGGCTCAGCTTCACCGCAGGCCAGTACATCAGCCGCGTCGGCGCCTGGAGCAACAACTCCTGGCTGCCCAGCGACGAGATCGAGAGCCTGCCCCGTCTGCTCGGCCGCGCGGGCTATGAATGCTGGCTGGGCGGCAAGATGCACTATGACGCCACCCGTCGCTATGGCTTTCGCGACCTGTTCGCGACCAACCAGAACGGCAGCCACAAGACGGGCAGCGGGCGGCGCCGCGCCCCCGACGACCATAGCGTGAATCACGAGTCCTGGCGTAACCGCTCGGCCCAGTTCCGCGTGGGCGACGAGTCGCAGGTGATCGCGCTCGACGTGCAGGTGACGCGGGAATGTGGCCGCTTCCTGCGCGAGCGCGCGGCCGACGCGCCCCCTTTCTTCCTGCTCGCCGGCTACCTGGCCCCTCACTTTCCGTTGATCGTGCCGCGCGCCTACCACGCGCCCTATGCCGGCCGCGTGCCCATGCCCGACCTGCCCGAGGGCGCCCTGGAGAGCTTACCCCTCAACTACCAGCACCTGCGCTGGGGCTTTGGGCTGGTGGATGCCACGCCAGAGCAGACCCGCATCGGCCGCGAGCTCTACTGGGGCTTTGTCTCCTGGCTCGACGCCGAGATCGGTCAACTGCTGGCCGCCCTCGACGATTCGGCCGTCGCCGAGAATACGCTTGTCATCTACACCAGCGACCACGGCGAGAACAAGGGCGATCATGGCCTGTGGTGGAAGAACAATATGTTCGAGCACGCCGCACGCATCCCGCTGATTGTGAGCTGGCCCGCGCGCTGGGCCGGCGGCCAGCGTCGCCTGGGCGCCTGCTCGCTGGTGGATCTGGTGCAGACCATCGCCCAGCTCGGCGGGGCCGAGACGCCCGACAACTGGGATGGCGATTCCATGGTCGCCTGGCTTGACGATCCCGGCATCCCTTGGAAGGACCTGGCGGTGAGCGAGTACTATGCGCACAACATCGCCTCCGGCTACGCCATGCTGCGCCAGGGCAGGTTCAAATACGTTCACCACACCGACCCCGGCGCGGGCTACGGCTCCGAGCGCGAGCTCTACGATCTGAGCGCCGACCCCGGCGAGTTCCACAACCTGGCTGAGGATCCGGCCCAGTCGGGCCGCGTGGCCATCATGCACGCCGCCCTGCTGGCCGAGCTGGGCCGCGATCCCGACGAGACCGAGCAGCTCTGCCGAGCCGACTATGCCCGCGGCTACGCGCGGTAGGCCCGTCGACACGCAGCGCCGAGGTCCCGTCCCGGCCGGCACGAGATTATCCGGCACGCCGAGAGCATCGAGTCAAAGGAGGCCAAGATGTCCGAACGTGGCAACGCTGATCTGATCTGGGGCTATCTCTTGCACCTCAGC
The DNA here is from genome assembly GCA_016928125.1 of Anaerolineae bacterium. The sequence goes on along the minus strand of JAFGLK010000319.1, from coordinate 983 downwards.
TACAACATGTGGTGCGACCGCGAGGCCCCCGAGTGGGGCCACGACCACGTCGTCTATCGTTCTCACCTGCGCTTTGACGTGCCCTTCTTCCGCGAGCTGCTGCCTCAGCTCGCCGCCGCCGGCGCAAACCTGCTGGTCATCGATCTGGGCGACGCCGTGCTCTACGACAGCCACCCCGAGATCGCTGTACAGGGCGCCTGGACCCCCGCCAAGCTGCGCGATGAGCTCGCGCGCGTGCGCGACCACGGCCTGGAGCCGATCCCCAAGCTCAACTTCTCCACCGCTCACGATGCCTGGCTCGGCCCTTACGCGCGCTGTGTCTCCAGCCCGGCCTACTACACCGTCTGCCGCGACCTGATCGACGAGACGATCGCCCTGTTTGACGGCCCGCGCTTCTTCCATCTGGGCATGGACGAGGAGACCGCCCAGCACCAGCGTCACTATGCCTATGCCGTGCTGCGCCAACACGAGCTCTGGTGGCGCGATCTCATGTTTTATGTCAATCAAGTGGAGGCGGCTGGAGCGCGCGCTTGGGTCTGGTCCGACTATGTCTGGCACCATCCCGAAGCGTTCTACGCCAACATGCCGAGGTCGGTGCTGCAGAGCAACTGGTACTATCGCACCGAGTTCGCCCCCGACCTGGAGCGGGTCGAGGCGTACGATGGGCTCGAGGCCCAGGGCTACGACCAGGTCCCCACGGGCAGCAACTGGCTCGATCCCAGCAACCTGCCCCAGATGGTGCGCTACTGCCGCGAGCGGATCGCGCCCGATCGGCTGCTGGGCTTCCTGCAGACTGTGTGGAAGCCCACGCTGGCCTTGGAGCGGGCCCGTCACGAGGAGGCCATCGCCTGCCTGGCCGAGGCGCGGGCCGCGTTCGAGTCGCCGGCCGCGAACGTCAGGGCAATCGCATTTGGAGGCAAAGTCGGGTAGAAGGGACTCATTCTGAGCCGAGGAGATGAGTCCATGGAGAAGGTACTAGACCT
>JAFGLK010000318.1 GCA_016928125.1 Anaerolineae bacterium | reverse complement strand
TCCCTGACCAGGCCCTGCTCGACCGTCTCGCGGGTGACCCCGATCCTGACCACGTCTGCGGCGGACACCAGGCGCTGATCGGCGTCGTCGGGAACCTGCGGGTTGCCCAAGGCGCCCAGCTCAAGCACCTCGTCCATCGACACGATCTCCACGCGCAGCCCGGGGTTCTGCTCCTCGAACTCCTGGATCAGGCCCTCGTACAGAGGGCGCTCCACGTCCAGGAGAGCAAAGCGCACCGCCGTCCTCTGCGCACGCGGCGCTTGCTGTTCCGTGCGGATCGTGGGCGCAGCGACCTGGCCTGCGGTCTCCCTTGCTGTGGGGGCTTGCACAGCCGACGGCTGAGACGGGAGCCTCTCTTTCCCCAACCCCCGACAGCCTGACAGCAGCAACGCCGCCGCGCACAGCGCCAACATCGCCTTTCGCACCGTGACACGTCTCTGAGTTTTCACTATCGCCTCCTTGCCGGAAGGGCCGGGGCCGCCTTCCTGCGGCTGACTCGGCCGCTCCCCTCACCTCGTGGGGTACCGCCTGCCTGCGGATGGCGCCCTTACACCAGCGATCCGCAGCGCAGGTTGCCCGGCCCTCTATAGGCTACACCATGGGCTGTCCGGGAGCACCGTGCAGCCGGGCGGTTCCCTGCCTGTGCAGATGTCCAGGATGCCCCTCGCGCCTGGTCGATTGGGTGTGTTTCAGACGAGCCAGCTGGGCTTTGTGAGGGCGTTGAGGGCGGCGAGGCGGCCAACCGCCTCGATCGGAATGTGTGCCTGGATCGCGCCGTGGCGCGGGCCCGCCAGCATGCGGCTGGCGCAAGAGAGGGGGGAGGCAAATGCGGCCGGCCTATGGCCAGCCTGCCAAGGCGCCCTAGGCCCTGACAAGCACCGCGGCGAGGGCCTCCTCGGCCAGCTCCGGGGCGAGGGCGGCCTGGCGCTCGTCCTCGCGCAGGGGCGCCGCGCGCTCTTGCTCCACCAGCCGCCAGTCATCCGTCGAGAGGTCGATCATCCAGTCGATGCAGGCCCGTGTGCGCTCGGCATAGCGGGCATAGCTGGGCAGCAGGCCCACATCATAGAAGCGCATCTGGCTGTCGGCGGTGTCGGGGCTCAAGGTGCGGGTGCGAATCTCGAACTTGGCTTTGGTGCGATCGGGGTGGTCATCCAGCCGGTAGCGCAGGTCATAGCAGGGAGCCAATTCCTCGCGGTTGCAGTACTTGCCCTCCACCAGGATCACCATGCCGCGCTTGAGCGCGTAGCGGTAGCTGCGCCGCACTTTGGTGGCCCGGTCATAGCCGTTGAGGATCTCGAGGACGGGCTCTTCCTGGTCGCCCTGGGCAAGCTGCGCGGCTGGCGCGCGGTGCACGCTTGGCGTGCACCGGCAAAAGGCCTGGAGCTGGCGCACGGCCGCCGCGCGGGCCTCTGTGTCCCAGAAGCTCTCCTCGTCGTAAAAGGCGTCCACGGGGCGCACCCTGGCGCGCTCCGAGCCGAGGCAGGCCGCCTCGACGCTGTTCAGCGGCTCGCCCAGCAGCAGCTTTTCCATGCCGCTGCGCCAGTGCTTATCGCGCAAAAAGATGTCGAACGGGATGTGCAGCCCCTCGCAGCCGCGCAAGGCCAGGTATTTGAGCACCTCCTCGGCGATGGTGGTCTTGCCCGAGCCGGAGGGCCCGTCAAGGCTCACCAGCGTGGCGCGCTCGTCGCCGCTGCGCTCGCGCAGCCTGACGATCTGGTTGGCGATGCCCTCGGCGATGGGCCGCAGCTTGTGGCGAAAGTGCTCCTCCTCCGTATAGTCATAGGGCTTGCCTGTGCGCGGGTCGATGGGCGGATGCCCGTAGAAGCCGTGGGCCAGGGCATGCTCGTGCACCATGCGCGGGACGATGGCGCTGTCGTGGGTGTTGCGGTAATAGGTGGAGGAGACGTGCAGGTCGATATGCGGGTCCTGTACCAGCTCCGAGGCCAGCCAGCCGGCATAGCCCGAGCGGGCGCGGCAGTCGCGCGAGAGGGCATCCAGCTCCGCCTGGGTCACCTGGGCGCCATACTCGCCGCGCTGAATCCAGCCGATGGTGATCGCGTGCCCGGGGTTGGCCGCCGGCGCGTGCGCCTGGGCCGCCTCGTATTGCTGGGCCATGTAGCGCTCGACCCGCGCGCGGTTCTCGACCCCCAGCAGGTAGAACACGTGCAGGTCCGTCTCCGGGTTCAGGGCCAAGAAGCGGTACATTTCCTCGGCGCCCTCGCGCGCGTTGCCCGGCTCGCGGCCCAGGTCGGTGTAGCGCATCAGCGGCCAGAAGCGCGCCAGCAGATCCTGGGCGATGGCGTGGCGGTCGCGGACCGGCACCCGGTCGGTCTCGGGCAGCTCCTTGTAGCGGATCTCGCCCTGAATACGCACGATGAGCGTGTCCAGATCCAGGGCCTGCATGGCCATCAGCCCGGCCAGCAGATGCCCCCACCAGATGGGGTTGCCCCCGATGGGAAAGAAGCCCACCCGCGCCGGGCGATCCAGAGGGTGAAGGTCCGCCTGGCGGGGATCCTCGCCCAAGGCCAGCGTGTTGAGCTGTGCCAGGGGGTCGAGGCGGCCCTCGGCCACCTTGGCCTCGAGGGCGGCAAAGGTGCGATGCATGGCGTGATAGAGGCGCGACAGGAACGGGGCGCGCTTGCGCGCCACGTTGGGGTCCGAGGCTTCGAGCTCGCGGCGCACATACTCCCAGCTGGCCTGCACCGCCAGCGCAGGGCGGGCGGCGGCCAGCGCCCCAGAGCGGGCGGCGGCCAGCGCCCCAGAGCGGGCCGAGGCCAGCTCAGGTTTGAGATCGGACACGATGTACCCTCCTCGTTGAGACTCGTGCGGCAGGCGTCACAGACGTGCGGGCGCCCTGACCAGGCCCCCCCTTCAACTATGACTATGCCGGCTGCGCGTATATTGTAGCTGAATTCCGGGCGGCTCGCACATGAGCGTTTGTTCATCTGCCTGGA
>JAFGLK010000317.1 GCA_016928125.1 Anaerolineae bacterium | reverse complement strand
GTGTGCTGCTGCGGGGGCCTCACCGAGCTGAAAAAGATCGCCGCGCTGGCCGAGGCTGAATACGTCTCGATCGCCCCACACAATCCCATGGGGCCAGTGGCCACGGCGGTCAATGCCCAGTTCGACGCCACGGCCACCACGTTCCTGATTCAGGAATATCATGTAGATACCGAGTCGCCGCGAAGGGACCTGGTGCAGGAGCCACTGGCCATGTCCGACGGCTACCTGATCCTGCCCGACAAGCCAGGCATCGGGATCGATCTGAACGAAGACTACTATGCGAAACATCCCTACAAGCCGTGGCGTCGCGGCTTCCCGCTCAAGCCCGACGGGGCGATGGCCTTGATCTAGCCGCTGAGAAGGCGCTCCCCAGCGCGTGATCCGCGCCGAGCGGATCACGCGCTGGGGCAAGTCCGGGCGCTCTGAGGACAAAGGAGGCGCCACAGATGCGGGTGCTTATCATCGGGGGAACTGGGCTGATCAGTACCGCCATCACGCGCGAGCTCGTCGAGCGCGGAGAGCGGGTCACGCTCTATAACCGTGGCTTGCGCGAGACCACGCTTGCACCGGAGATCCTCGCAGCCAGCCAGCGCCTGAGCGGCGATCGCACCGAGTTCGCCGCGTTCGAGGCCCAGATGGCAACCCAAGGGTACTGGGATTGCGTGATCGATATGGTCTGTTTTCGGCCTGAGGAGGCCGAGAGCGCGGTGCGGGCCTTTCGCGGATGCACGGCGCACTATATCTTTTGCAGCACGGTGGATGTGTACACCAAGCCCGCGCAGCGCTACCCGATCCGCGAGGACGCCGAGCGACAGCCCTCGCCGACGTTCGACTATGCTTACCAGAAGGCCGCCTGCGAGCGCGTGTTTCAGGCGGCCCAGGCGCGCGGCGATCTGGCCGTGACTATCATCCGGCCAGCCCAAACCTATGGCGAGGGTGGGCGGCTGGTACACGCTCTGGGATTTGAGACCTATTTCATTGACCGTCTTCTCAAGGGCCAGCCGATCATCGTGCACGGCAATGGCAAATCGCTCTGGTCGGCCTGCCATCGCGACGACGTGGGGCGGGCCTTTGTCAACGCGGTCGGCAACCCGGCCGCCTTGGGCCAGGCCTACCATGTGGCCGCCGAGGAATGGCTCACCTGGGATCGCTACCACCAAGGCCTCGCCGAGGCGATCGGCGCGCCCGAGCCCGAGCTGATCCATATCTCTGTGGATACGCTGAGCAGACTTGCTCCCCAACGCGCCCTGTGGTGCCGGGAGAACTTTCAGTACCCGAACATCTTTGATAACACGGCGGCCGAGGCCGACCTCGATTTCCGCTATACCATCCCCTGGGTCGAGGGCGCGCGCAGGACGGTGACCTGGCTGCAGGCACATCATCAGGTAGAGGACGGCGCGAGTTATCCATTCTATGACGCCCTGATCGCGGCCTGGCGGCAGGCTTGCGATGAGATGGGTGCCAAGCTGGCGCCGTACGACGTGTAGGCTCAGTCCAAGGTGGGGCTTGGAGGCCCGTTTGGCGCGGCATAGTCAGCCTTGAATCGGTTGGCGGTCTCGCGCCTGTATCCGCTCTGTCGCATAGATACGCACGTCAGGTTTGGCAAGGGCGTGTTTTGGGCTACAATCTCAGGGCCTGCAGCGCAGATTGCCCTGCATGAGCCGTTTCAGGGTCATTCACATGATACACCACGGTCTACTCTACATCCGCTATATCTACGTGAGCGGGCTGTGACCGGCTCCCCTGGTCGGATCGCGTCACAGCCGGCGCCCCCTGCCGGGCTGTGAGATCCGACCGACCTCGTTGTCACGCATTTTGGGAGCCAAACGAAGGAGTAGACCATGTCCCGCTCAAGCCATCCCTCGGCGCGGTGCGCCGAGCCCTCTCAGCTCGCCATTGACGAACAGCTCGATCTGCTCATGCGCGGCGTCGAGTTCGGCGATGACCAGATGTTGTCTAGCATGCGGGCGGAATTGCGCGAACGCCTGCAAGAGGCCCAGCGTGAAGGGCGGCCGCTGCGCATCTACCTGGGCGTCGACCCAACCTCCAGCGACCTGCACCTCGGCCACACGGTGCCCTTGCGCAAGCTGCGCCAGTTCCAGGAATTAGGGCACCAGGTCATTTTCCTGATCGGGTCGTTCACGGCGCTTATCGGCGATCCCTCAGATAAGGACAAGGCGCGTCCCCGACAGACCCGCCAGCAGGTACGAGCCCATGCGCGTACCTATGTGGATCAGGTCTTCAAGATCCTCGACCCCGAGCGCACCGCCATCGAGTACAATGATCGCTGGCTGGCGCCGCTCACCTTTGAGCAGCTCATCGAGCTCGCCAGCCACTTTACCGTGCAGCAGTTCCTGGCGCGAGACAATTTTGCCGAGCGCTTCGAGGCTGGCGATCCGATCTGGCTGCACGAGTTCTTTTACGCCTTGATGCAGGCCTATGATGCCGTGGCCCTGCAGACCGATGTCCAGGTGGGCGGCACGGAGCAGCTCTTCAACCTCATGGCTGGTCGTAAGTTGATGGAGGCGCGCGGGACGCGTCCGCAGGTCTGCCTCACATTGCCCATTCTGGTGGGCACAGACGGCCACCTGCGCATGTCCAAGTCGTTGGGCAACTATATCGGCATTGATGAGCCGCCCGAGACCCAGTACGGCAAGGTCATGTCGATCCCGGACGAAGCCATGCGCAACTACTTTGATCTGGTTACGCGCTGGACGCCGGCTCAGATCGAGGCGCTGGAGGCGGAGCTCGCCGCCGGTGCGCTCCATCCGCGCGATGCCAAGATGATGCTGGCTCGGGAGATCGTGGAGATCTTTTACGGTCCGCAGGCCGCTCAGGCTGCCGAGGAGCACTTTTGCACCGTGTTTCAGCGGGGCGAACTGCCCGAGGAGATGCCCTCGCATGTCTTGACAGAGCCGACGAACATCGTGGACCTGCTGGTTGGGACAGGCCTGGCGCGCAGCAAGAGCGCGGCGCGGCGCCTCATTGAACAGGGCGGGGTCCGCCTGGACGATGCACCCCTGCACGACATCGAGACCCTCGTCCTGCCGGGCGAGAAGGTTCTGCGCGTGGGCAAGCGCCGATTTCTGAGACTGACAACGTAGCTTCGCCTCAGGGGACTCAATATCCACGTTGGGCGACGCTGTCGCCATGGGAGCGCATGGCGACAGCGTCCATGGGCTCTCTGGCGCCCAATGGATGG
>JAFGLK010000316.1 GCA_016928125.1 Anaerolineae bacterium | reverse complement strand
ACCTACTCAGGCGTGGCCCGGGCCCGCATACTCGCGATGGAAAGGCAGGCCGAACGGCTCCTCAAAGGGCCGAAAGGGCACCATGGCGGCGATCTCGTCCAGGCGCGCCAGCACCTCGTCGGGTAGGGGACCTTTCTCCGCGGCGGCCACGTTCTGTTCCACCTCCCACTGCGAGCGGGCGCCGCTGAGTGTGCACGAGATGTGGGGGTTCGAGAGCACGAAACGCAGCGCCACCTCGGCCAGCGGCAAACCCAGCTCGGCGACGAATGCGTACAGCGCCTGGTACTGCTTGCGCCGCGGCGAGCTGAGCCAGCGCGCGCCGCTACGCACCTGTTCGGCATAGACCCGCGCCAGGGCGCCTTGTTGCAGCGGCGAGCCGATAACGATGCCCATGCCCTGCTCGATGGCCGCGGGCAGCACCTCGATCTCGGCCTCGCGCCACAGCAGGCTGTAGTTGAAGGCGGTCAGCACCACGTCAAAGCGGCCCGTGCGGATGATGTGGGCCAGTTCGTAGGCGGTGGTGCCGCCCAGCCCGATGAAGCGAACCACGCCGTCGCGGCGCAGCTCGTCCAGCACCTCCATCACCGGCCCGTAGAAGTGCTCCTTATCGCTCCACCAGTCGTACTGGCCGGGGCGATCGGGCTCGTGGATCATCAGGATGTCGATCACGTCGCGCTTGAGCAGGCGCAAGCTCTCCTCCACCGAGGCCAGCAGGGCGGCTCTGTTCTGCGGCTCGAAGGGCTGGGGACGGCCGCCTAGCTTGGTGGAGAGGATCAGCGGCGCGTCGACATCCTCCAGCGCCCGGCCCAGCACGGCCTCGCTGTCGTGGTAGCCCGGGGCTGTGTCGATGTAGTTGATGCCCAGCTCCACGGCGCGGTGAATCGCCCGGCGGGCCTCCTCATATTCCGCGCCGAAGGATGAGATGAACAGCCCGCCCAAGGCCAGCTCGGTGACCTCCAGGCCCGTCTTGCCCAATGCACGTTTTCGTAGCATCGCCTCTCCTCTGTGTAGGCCGGCCTACCAATGAGCTCACCCCGCGCGCTTGCCCCTGATTCGCTCCAGGTCGATGCGGATCAGCGCGACCCGATCGAGCTCCGCGGGCGTGTACTGCTCCGGCGCGCCCCCATAGTGGGCCATGATGGCATTCAGCCCGGCGGCTTTGGCCTCAGGGTCCTCGATCAGCGCAGCGCGCCCCCAGCCGATGACGCTGCGGTAGCTGAGGCCCCAATCGCAGGCCCGCTCGCCCTGGCGCAGCGCATCCTCCAGAGCGAACTCCACACAGGCTTGCGGGTTGCGCCGCAGAAGGTCGAGCTTGCGCCCCTGGCGCGCCGAGTGAATATACACGCTCCCGTCCAGATAGCCGAACGAGACCGGCACCACATACGGCTCGGCGCCGTCGCACAGGCCCAGATGGCAGACTCGGGCCTCGGCGATGATGGCCTCGATCTCGGCGCGGTCGCTGATCTCGCGATCGGCGCGACGCATGGCGCTCACGGAGCCTCCTCGAGCGCGGGGCGGCAGACGATATGGTGTTTCGCTTGCGACTCGACGCGGAACAGGCCTGGTTCCCGCACCTTACGCAGCGTCTCGGCGCGCGGCTGATGGCCATCCTCCAGATAGAGCAGACCTCCCGGCTTGAGGAGGCGAAGCCACTCGCGCTGGAGTTGCGCTGGCTCGCTCACGCCATGGAACATGTCCAGAGCATAGATCACGTCGGCCAGGTGGGACGGGAGCCCGGTGGCATAGCCCCTGGCCAGCACAGCCTCCACATTGGCGAGCCCCTCTCTACGGAGCAGATCGCGCACCGCTTTGATGGCCAGAGGATGGATATCCACTGCGTAGATCTTGCCCTTGGGGCCGACCAGGCGCGACGCCTCGAGCACATAGCGCCCCGGGCCACAGCCATAGTCCATTACCGTCTGGCCCGGCTGCAGGCCCAGCCTGGCGAGCTTGCCGCGGGGCGCTGCAAACAGATCCTGCACCTTGTACAACCAGACCATCCCTCGAAACGCCCATTCCGGCATGGGTCTCAAGGGCACGGGGCACCTCCTGCTGTCTGAGGGCCGCCACCGCAGACTGCGTGCTCTCAGCGGTCGGCCTCCTTCGACAAGCGACCCGTCCCCACCCATCGCTCAGGTGAAGGCGGGTCGCACCCTGGGCGCGCGCTCGACGCGCCGAACCTATCCTAGACCGACACGCCGGGATCTAGCTCCAGATCGCCCTCGGCCATGTGCCGCACGCGCGCATCCACCTCGTGCGCCACCTCTGAGGCGAGTTGCTCCGCCCTGCTGCGCAGCTCGACCGCCTTGGAGCTGAGGCTGGCGCGGGTCTCCTCTCCAGCGGAGGGCGCATAGAGCATGCCGAGCATCCAGCCCACCGCGGCGCCTATCACGAATCCCAGCAAGAAGGAAAACGACTTGTGCATCTCAACCCCTCCTCACGTCTCAAGACGCCAGCGCAACGCCTGCCTGCGCGCCTGTCCACTATGGTCTATTCATCTCCATTATAGCGTGGCTTGATGGGATTGTCCATCGGCAGCGATACGCTTTGCCGTGGGCAGGGCCGGCGCAGTGCAGTGGGGCATGGCCCCAGGCGCGTAGATCGCCGAGATCCGGCCCGGCCCGGCTGTGGCCTCGGTCGCCGATGGAGACAGGCGACGCGATGGCCCATCGCGGCTGAAGCCAAAGGCGGCAGCTTGCCAAGTCCGCGCGCGCTCGATCACCTTGGGGGAATGCCCTGATAGAGCAGAGGGAAGTACATGCGTTCCCACTGAATCGGTGCGACACTGAGCGGTTCGCCCAGGGCGATCTCGTGCCCCACCGACTGCTCGCCGATGGT
>JAFGLK010000315.1 GCA_016928125.1 Anaerolineae bacterium | reverse complement strand
GCTACGCCCATGCGGTCGGTCAACACGGCCAGCTCGACCAAAGCGTCCTGCAGGTAGCGATCGCCGATGACGACGTCGCCGCGCAGCGAGGGCCAAGCTACCTGCATCCCGTAGCGCAGCACCAGATCAGCCAGCGTCACGCCGATCCAGCCTGTTCGCAGCAACGGATCGCGCAGCCAGCGTCTCTTGCGCGCCACCCCAGCCTGGCGCCTAGGCTCCTGGAGCTGCGAGTCTGAGGCAGGTGCTGCGGCATCGCTCCGCAATCTCCCCTCGCCCAGGGCCGCCTTGGCCACGCGGATGATCGCATCGGTCAGGGGCGACGAGGCGCCGCGGCTCCAGACCAGCGTGGTGCGCAGGTCGCAGGTCTCACAGGCCTGGCGCAGCGCCTCGGCCTGAGTGGTCTTGCCGCAGCCATCCACCCCGCTGAAGGTGACGAGCATCGGCCGCTGCAGATGGAACGGTAACCTGCGCTCGATGCCCGCCCACGAATGCCGCGCGATGTCCACCACCTTCTGGCGCCGCGAGATGGCCTGGTCGGCCAGAACCTTGCCATAGTAATGGCGCTTGCTGTAGCGGAATGAGATGCCGAAAGGAAACGACGTTGTCTGTGGTCCCTCGGGGGAAGGAGCCAGGCGACGGTCCAAATAGCGTTTGCTCCAAGCTGGGGCTCGTTCACGGGCCCGCCGAAGAAGCGGTTCAGGAAAGCTATGTTCCCCGTACAGGCGCTGTTCCAGCTCGGACCAGATCCAGAGGCAGGCATCCAACCCCGCGAGCCAGCCGCGCCGCGCCACCTGAGCATACATCTGGTCCCAGTCGAGATCGCCGGGGCTGGCCGCGCGATAGCGCAGCACGTGCAACACCTTCCAGAGATCGCCGAGCTTGACCTCCTTGTCCTCGAAAAAGGCATGGGCCAGGGTGATCAGCAGCCCATCCTCGGGCGAGGGGATGGTCACCGCATCGTCGTCCTCGGAGCGCTGGGCCCGCGCCAGAACCTCCCGATCATCCATGAAACCAGTGCCCCAGCCAACAAACTCGTGCAGGTGAATGGCGCTCACCGATCGGCCATGGTGGAACTTGCGAAAGAGGAATTTGTGCGGCTCCTCGACGTTGCGCAGCTCCACATAGCCGAGGCCAAGCAGGGCCTCGCGCGCCATCGGCCCCTGTGCGATGTCCACCAGCACATCGAGATTGTCCGAACGGTAAGCCAGTGAGGGCGGCAGGCCCGTCATCTTGATCATCACATCGCGGATGCCCGCCTGGTCGAATTGGGCTCGCACCAAGCCGTATTCATGGCGCAACGCGCCCCAGCTCTGGCGCTCCTCCCCCAAAGCCTGTTGGAACTCGGCGCTGGCGTAGAATGCAGCCAGCGCCGGGACTTGAAGGTCAAGCGAAAGCAGGGGCAGCTTGTTGGCGCGCATGGCCCGCAAGAGCTGGGCCCGAGCGGCCGGCTTGCCACCCGTCGGAAGCCACTCTGGCAGCGCACCCGCGACCGGCCGCTCGGGGTAGATCATATGGGCCATGATACGAGCCCATTCATCACCTGGGGCCGGCCCAAGGTCCGGTCTCATGTCCTCTCCTCCGCTGACGACTGGATCACTGTGGGTACGCGGTAGATGCCAATGATCTGGTTGCGCAGCCAGGCCAACCAGGGATGCTCGGTCAGCCGACTGTAGAGCAGTCCGAAAGCATACGTGGCCCGCGTGTGTGACAGATAGGCGTAGGTCTGATCCACCCTGCACAACCACTCCCGCTGAAAGCCCGCCTTGCGCAGCTCGCGCTCCAAAGTGCGCACCGTGTTGGCGCGGTAAAAGGTCGGGAAGACATCCTCCGCCTCGGTGCCGATCTCCGCCTTGAGCCTTTGGTGCAACGACGTCGGCAGGATGCGGCTGAGAGCAAACAAGGGCGTGCGCACAGCGGGCGTCTTGAAGCAGAAGGTCCCGCCCGGCTTGAGGATACGCGCAAACTCACGCAGAGCGACCGAGGGCCGAGACAGATGCTCCAACACAAGGTAAGACACGACCATGTCGAAGGAGCGATCGGCGAACGGCAGCTGTTCGCAGGTGCCCTGAACAAAGGCGTCGAGCGTTCCTCTCGGCACCGCGCCGAGCTCGAGTCCTTCCGGCACGTACACATCCTCACCGATCAAGAGCCCGATTATGTCGCGCAGCTCTGCAAGCAGCCAGCTGCCCGACCCTGAGCCCGCATCTAGCACCAGCGGCGACGACATGGCCGCCAGCCGTTGGCAAAGTTGCTCCTGCAAGCGCCCAAAGACCCTCTCTTGCAGGTCAGGATAGAGACGTTGCTCAAGAATCTGCCGAGCCTCTGACGCGATCACGGGACCTTGGCCTCCATATCCACGTGGCTCGAATTGAGAGCCGCCTCGCGGACCTCCCTGCGCGCTGTCTCCACCGGTTCGTGGGCGCACACTCGCTTGAGCCCGAGCTCGTCTGCGATCACACGCAGGACCCGTTCTGCCAGGCTGGTCTTGTCATACGGCGCGACCAGCGTCCGCGTCCTGACCGCTTGGAGCTGGCGACAGGCACCTATCGCCGCGACCATCTCATCCAACGTATCCGCATAGAACAAGCCCGGCTTCATCAGGGCTGTCTCCGACAGCCCTGATGAAGTACGGAAGAGATCTTCCAAGCCGCCAAAGCGCGTCGTGATGACGGGCAGGTTGCAGGCCATGGCCTCTAGAACGGAGAGCGGCAAGTCGATGGCGCTCATCTTGGCGCCAACAGGAAAGAGATAGCAATCGGCCAGCGCATAGACCTCGGCGATGTTCGAGACATAGCGATCGATCACGCGCACACCACCTCGCGCCAGCTCCGACACCAGACCCACATCGTGCTCTGTGCTGGAGCTGCCCACCACCAGAGTCTGTATGCCTTGCAGGCGCGCATCGCGTTGCAGCGCAAGCAGAGCCTGCACATTGCGTCCTCGGTTCAGATGGCCGACATGCAGAATCACATACGCGCCTTGCTCCAGGCCATGGCGTTGGCGCAGCGTCCACTTGAGCGCCGCATCAACCGGAGCAAAACGCTCCAGGTCAACGCTTGGGGGCAACGGTGCGACGCAGGCTCCGGAGAACTCCAGAGAGGCTTGGGTTCGCTCCGACTGCACCAGCACCAGGTCCGGGCGCAGATGTGGCATGGCGAGCCGCGCCAGTGCGCCATAGCGTCGCCATTGCAGCGCCAGCATGACGACCGGCACGCCGCGAGCATGCCGCTTGAGCATCCGCGCTCGGAAAAAGCTGAACGCCGTAGCACAAGCGGTGGGCACGTAGATGATCAGGTCAGGCCCAAATGCCCGTAGCGTCCGCGCCAGGTCGAGGCTCAGGAAGAGCTTGTTCGTGCGCACATGACGGATAGGCACCTCACCCTCGACCGGATCCCCGTGAACAAAGGCTGTCAGCGCGCAGAGCTCGTGCTGCGTCGCCAAAGCCTTGGCTAGCT
>JAFGLK010000314.1 GCA_016928125.1 Anaerolineae bacterium | reverse complement strand
GGCGAGGTCAGCCATCCCCCCGAGGCCACTGTCCGACTTCACATAGATGGCGCTGTCCTCCGTGGTCTCGCCGTTGACTGTGACAAAAAAGGCGGCTTTGGCGCCCGCGTCGGCGACAGCACGTGGATAGAGGCCCATGGGCACATAGGCGATATCAATCTCGCCGCGACTGAGGCCAAGTAGCGTATTGCCATAGTCCGTGGGCACATAAACACCAACCTTGATCCCGCTGGCGGCAGCGATCTGGCTCGCGACCTGCTGGGCTGGCTCGCGCAACTTGGGAAAGTCACCGGCACCCAGCAGAGGCGGGGAGAAGACCAGTTCACTCTTAGCAGGCCCCGATTGCTGCGCACACCCTGCCAAAAGCATCGCTACGGCGAGGATGATAAGGACGACGCCCCTCATCCGATCACGTTTGCTCCACATCGACTTCCTCCTTTGTCCTTCCACTTGTGTCCGCACACGCCGTTCTCTCATACTCTGCATCCTACGATGATCCTCCCTCCTCTCGAACTCCTTCCGAATGTGACCGGCTTTGACCGCCCCTTCTCAGACCGAGCTGACTATCCGATCTCCGGGTCCAGACCGAAGCCACGGGCCATACGCAAGAATGACTCGAGTTGCTCGCCTGTCTGGCGTTCGGCCTCAATCTCGTAAGCGCGATCCAGCCATTCGTACTTGGCGCCTGCCGAGGTATTGTAGGGCAGGAGCGCCACGGAGACGAGGCCATGCGTCTGCAAAAACGCATAGATGCGGCGTAGATTGCCCTCCGTATCGGTGATGCCGGGGATCAAGGGCACACGCACTTGCACATTGTGGCCATCGAGTCGGGATGCGTTCTCCAGGATCTGGCGGTTCGACGCGCCCGTCCAGCGACGGTGCGCGGCATCGTCCATCAGTTTGATGTCATACAGCACGAGATCGGTATGGGCCAGAAGCCTCGACAGACGCTCCCAGCTCGCGGCCCCACATGTCTCGATCGCCGTGTGGATGCCCGCCTCGCGGCTGCCCCTCAGTATCGCCTCGGCGAACTCGGCCTGGAGCGCCACCTCACCGCCGGTCAGCGTAATACCGCCGCCCGAGTGATCGAAAAACGGCTTGAGCCGTCGCGCGCGCTCCACCACCTCGCTTGCAGCGATCCAGTACCCTTTGATGCTCAACGCCCCGGGTGCACACACCGCCACGCAACGGCCACACGCCTCGCAGCGCTCCCAGAGGATCTCGTGCTGCCCGTCGTCGCCGATATGATGCACCTCATTCGGACACGCCGCCACACAGCTTCCGCAGGCGATGCAGCGCTCCCGGGCGAACGCGAGCTGCGGATCGGCGTTCTGCGACTCGGGACTGTGACACCATGCACAGGCCAGCGGGCAGCCCTTGAAATAGACGCTCATGCGGATCCCCGGCCCATCGTGGACGGCAAAGGTGTCCATATCAAAGATCAGCCCCTCCACATCCCGGGGTGTAGGCTCTTGTCTCATCCTGACTCACCATGGCGCCCACGCGCACTCTTCCGAGGATGGCGATTGAGGCCAGCGGTGCGGGCATAGCCTTCCCCGGCAGGACGGTGTGGAAAAGCTCTCCGATCTTGAGGACGACAACCCGTGACAGCCCGCAGGGGCCTGCGCATGTGCAGCATCTGCGGCATAGCCGAGTGACCGGCTGCTAGCCCAGTGGTTCTCTGGC
Source organism: Anaerolineae bacterium (assembly GCA_016928125.1). Next base: position 2,855 of record JAFGLK010000314.1, on the reverse strand, counting down.
CGACCCGCGCCACACTGGTCATAGTCTGTGCGCCCCCACTGGAGCTACCCCAGGTGCCTACCTCGGGAAAAGCCCACTGCGACCGAAAGATGCTGGTTCGTTTCCACGATCGACAAAGATGCCGCGCACTTGACATACCGTGCCCACAGCCTATCATCATTATAGTCACTCTCACACTTCTGACCTGCCTGTTTTTGACAGCCGTTTGCCAAGCGGATGGCGCACATGCCGGATCACAGCGCCCTCACGACGTCTCTGCGCAAAGCGATGGCCCACCTCGACAACCCGGTCTACCTAGAGCGGCTGCCGCTCCTCGGGGATCTGCCGGTGCAGGTGCAGCCGTCGGACATGTCGCGCGGGCAGGCCCTCTGTCGAACCCTGCGCCTGGCCATCGAAGCGCTGGCGCCCCGTGGCAGCGAGCCCGCCGGCGCGCTGGATGCCCTGACACACGAGGTGCTCTATCGCTACGCCATCGCCAGGCAGAGTATGATCAGCATTACGCGGCAGTTGAACCTGTCCGAGCGCCAGGGATACCGTCTCCTGCGGCACGCAATTGAAGCCGTGGCGAGCTATCTGGCCGCGAGGATATCTGAGGGCACCACAACCCTCAACGATGCCGATCCAGATCCGTCTGCGCCAAGCGTGCGCAACGAGCTTGAGCGATTGCTCGCCGCGGGACGTGAGGACGTGGAGCTCGGGGGTCTTCTGGAACAGCTCATGACAAGCCTGGAGGAGCTGGCTGCCGAAAAACGGGTCTCTCTCCGACTCGAGCGGGGCTCTGGGCCAGTCCATGCGTCTGTCAACCGAGTCCTCTTGCGCCAGGCGTTGTTGAGCCTGCTGAGCCACGTGATCGCGAGCACGGAGGCGGAAGAGAGCATCACGGTTGCGCTCCAACGTGCCGCCTCGTCCATTCTGGTGCAGATCTCGCACAGGTCACAGAGCGGCGGGGCCGCTGCGGACCCTCGTGGGCCGTATGCCGTGGCCTGTCAAGCGCTGGGCCTGCTTGGCGCGGCCTGGGAGGAAACAACGGATGCGCGCAGTCTCGTGCATTACACCATCGAGCTGCCGGCCGTGATGGGCTCGAAAATCCTGATCGTCGATGATAACGAGGACCTCGTTGCGCTCTTCACTCGCTATCTCAGCCGGCAGCCCTATGCCATCCGCGGCGTCACGGGAGTAGAGGCGCTGGAGGTTCTGGATAAAGAGCGCCCTGACATCATCATACTGGACATCATGATGCCTCACCGCGACGGGTGGGAGATCCTTCAGGCCATCCGAGCCAGCTCCCGACCCCATTGCCCCAAGATCATCGTCTGTACGATCATCAATGATCCCAAACTCGCCGAGGCCCTGGGCGCCGATCTATTCCTCAACAAGCCCGTCACGCGCGAGCAGTTGCTTCAGGCGCTATACGCGTTGCGTGCATCCCCGACATAGTCGGGCCGGAAGATCTGGAGTGCCAGGTTGAGAAAGTCGGCTACGGCGCCAGCCGAGTAGCCGTTTGGCTGGGTCACGGTAAGATAGCCGCCTTGGCGCGTCAGGATATCCTCGGCGTAGCTTGTGGCCGTGACTGCGACGACCCTCAGATGCTCAAGATCACGGTTGGCACGCAGCACATCCAGTACATCGAAGCCGCTCATCTCGGGCATGAGTAGGTCCAGAAGCATGAGCGCCGGCCTCTGCTCTTCGACCAGGCGTATGGCCTCGGCTCCCGAGTAAGCGGTCACCACCTCATAGTCCCCGGGCAGCGTCTCGATCATGCGCGTGATGAGGCTCACGAATCCCGCCTCATCGTCGACGATCGCGACCTTGCCCGCGGCGCCGCAGTAGCGCTCCAGAACCTCGCCCAACATCTCCCGCGCGATGGGTTTGGTGAGACACTCGTCAAGGCCAGTGGATTGCGACAGCCAGCTCGGGCTCGGAATGGAGCAGCGCAGCACGGGGACGTTGTAGCGTTCGCTTAGAGGCCCGCTCGGGCCCACCCAGGAAGCCGGAGGCGTCTCAGGGACGCAGTTCACGATCACGGCGAGCGGGTGTTCGGCATGCACGACCCTTTCGGACTCGGCGAGATCGCGGGCGGCCAACACGGGCCGGTCCCCCAGGTAGCGACTCAGCATGTCCGCGATGCCGGGGTCAGGGTCAACGACCACAACCGGCGCGCGAGAAAAATCGACCGTCGTGCGACCAGGCAGGCGCCGTAGCAGCTGCGGCGCCACCACGCCAGGCAAGGGCAGTGAGACCGAGAAGGTACTGCCTTTGCCGGTCTCGCTCTCAGCCCACATCCGCCCACCGTGCAATTCCACGAACTGACGACTGATGGCGAGCCCAAGGCCCGCGCCGCCCCGACTCCGAGACCCGATCTCCACCTGGGTGAACTGCTCGAAGATCCGCTCAAGTTGGTCCTGGGGGATGCCAACGCCCGTATCGCTCACATGAAGGAGTACGGCCTCGTCCGATCGCTCAACACGAATGGTGATCCCGCCCTGATCTGTGAAACGCACCGCGTTATTGAGCAGGTTCAGGATCGCCTGCCGAATGCGCGTTCGGTCGACGAAGAGCTTGGGCAGATCCGCTGCACACTCGATGGTAAGCGTGAGTCCCTTCTGTTCAAACAGCGGATTCACGGTCGCCACGGCATCCTGGACGATGGCGCGCACATCGCTTAGCTCGCGAAACATCGGCAGGCGCGCCGCATCGATGCGCGACAGGTCGAGAATGTCGTTCACCAGGTCCTGCAGATGCCGGCTGGCCCGATACATGCGCCCGATGTCGGCGACCAGCGTGGGCGCCCAGACGACGCCCTCGTATGTCTCTGGGACCAGGTACATCATCTCCGCGAAGCCCACGATCAGATT
>JAFGLK010000313.1 GCA_016928125.1 Anaerolineae bacterium | reverse complement strand
TGACGGCGGCCCGTGGCGTGCATGATCAGGCCCACCCCCATGAAGAGGAGCGCCTTGATGATGCCGTGGTTGACGAGGTGCATCAGGGCGCCCTGCACGCCGCGCGGGGTGAGCTCGGCCAGGCCAAAGAGCACATAGCCCATCTGGCTGACGCTAGAGTAGGCCACCAGGCGCTTGATGTCGCGGGCGGCGAAGCACATCAGCGCGCCATAGAACGCACAGACCAGGCCCAGGATCAACAGGGGCAATTGCAGCGCGCGCACCGCCGCCAGGCCCAGGATCTCCATGGGAAAGCGGGCGATGCCATAGGCGCCCATGCTGAGCATGGTGGCCGCCAGCAGGATCGTGATCGGCATGGGGGCCACCGAGTGGGCGTCGGGCAGCCAGAGATGCAGCGGCACGATGGCCAGCTTGACCCCAAAGCCGATCAGGAGCAGGATCTCCATCCAACGCAGCTCGGCCTGCGGCAGGGCCGCCAGCCAGGCGCGCACGACGTCCATGCTCGAGCTGCCCGCGCCGATGGCGACGCGCGCCAGCACCACCAGGATGCAGAGCGAGCCCGCCTGGGTAAAGAGCACATACTTGAGGGTGATCTGGCCCAGGTTGGGGCCGCTGCCCCAGCCCGCCAGCAGCAGGCTGGAGCTGATGAGCATGCTCTCCCAAAAGACGAAAAAGAGCACCATATCGTCCGACAGTAGGGTGCCCAACATGCCGCCCACAAAAGCCAACATCAGGGCATAGGCCAGCTGGGAGCGCTCGGTCTCGGCCCAATAGCCCCAGGCATACCAACTGGCCGCCAGGGCGACCAGGGTCAGGTTCACCATGAGGGTGAACGAGAGCGCATCGAGGCGCAGGGCCAGTTCGACCCCCAAGCCCGGCACCCAGGCGGTGTGCGACGTCAGCCCCTGATCGGCCATGGCGGAAGGCCCCAGCCAGGCCAGAATGAGGGCCATGCCGCCGGAGGCCACCAGGGCCAAGGGGCGGGCCAGCGACGCGCGCCGGCCGGGCAGGACGGCCGAGCCGATGGCGGCGAGCCAGGGCAAAGCGACCAGCACGATCAGCCAGGATGATCCCACAAAAGCCTCCTTCAGTAGAGCGGCAGCAGCATGGCGATGATGATGAGCGAGATCAAGGCCAACAGAGCCCAGGCGACATTGCGACGCAGGTGGCCGGTGTGAAGCCGCTTGAGACGCCACACCAGACGTCGCGCGCCGGCAACCACGCCCCCCACGAAGGCCTCAAACAGGCCCTCCTCCACCACGCGGGCCACGCGAGCGGCGAGCTCCAGGACGCCCTCTGCCAGCCCATTGACGAACGCTTCCAGGCTTCCCTCCACGACCCGGGCGCCGAGCGAGGCCAGGGCCAGCACGCCCGACGCCAGCCGGCCCACCAGCGTCTCCAGACCGCGCGCCTCCAGCGCGTCGGTGGCGCGGGCCAGGGCGTTGAGCCAGGCGAACGTCGGCGCCACAGCGCGGTCCAGACGGGCCGGTCCGTCGCGGGCGGGGCGCCTTGGCATCAGGCAGGCGCCGAGGCGCAACGGCAAGAAGGTCAGCAGGTAGAGGCGCATGGGCGTCAGTGACCCTGCCGCCGGCGACCCTGCCGCAGTGCCCACCAGCATCAGCCCCAGAGCGGCGTGCAGCGTCAGCAGGCTCGCGGCGTCGGCCGGCCGCTCGCGCCGACGTCGGAACCGATCGAGCACGGCCCAGGCACAGAGCAGGCCGCCGACCAGCGCCAACGGCAGGCGGATCCTCGCCACCTTCAACAGTGGCTGCAGGCGATAGAGCAGATAGGCCCCCAGGATGGGGAGGCCGCTCCCCAGGGCGGCCACACGGGCCGTGGGCGGCCGCTCCAGGCCGACCTCGACCCAGCCCTGAAACGGGGGCAGCCCGAGCTTGACCCAGCCAGCCAGCAAGCCCCCCAGCAGGGCGACCAGCAGACGCGCTCGAGAGAGCGCGGGCGCGGCGGCGAGCATGTCGTCGATGAAAAACGTGTCGGCACCCAGGTAGAGCAGAAGCACCATGAGAAACAAGGCCATGTCCGCCAGCCGAAAGACCAGATAGCGGGCCAGGTGGGGCCAGGCGCCTGTGGGGCGCGGGCCCTCGTCGGGCGCGGCGCCCAGCCAGAGGGTTAGCGCGGTAAGGAGCGAGGTCAGGTCCAGCAACACCACCCGCCCGAGAAAGTGGTCGATGGTCAGGGCCGCGGCGGCCAATCCCGAGATCAAGAAGGCCAGGCCGTCGCCGTAGTGCGGCGCCCCCGGTGGGGGCGCGGCCTCGGGCAGGGCGTCGCGCAGGAAGGGCGCCCAACGCGCCAGCACGGGCGCCGTCTGGGCCAGAACGAGCGCCCAGAAGACCATCACGGCCAGATGGAGCCCGACGCCCGAGGCCTGCAGGCCCATCGGCTCCAGGCCTCGGACCCAGACTAGGCGGCCAACGTGCGCCTCAGACGGGAACCAGAGCAGCAGGGTGGCCAGCAAGGCCAGAGCCAGGGCGACGAGGCGCGCCGCAGGTCGGGCCCTCCGCCGCAGGCGGGCGGCCACCAGCAAGGCGACGCCAACGATCCACGCGCCCAGGATCAGCGCGGGCAGCAGTCCATCTAGCCGCATCGCTAACCCCTTAACTTGGTCAGGTCGTCCACCCGACCCTCGGGGTGGTAGCGGTGCACGTTCACCACCAGCGCCAGGCCGATAGAAAAGGCGATGGCCTCGACCACCAGGGC
>JAFGLK010000312.1 GCA_016928125.1 Anaerolineae bacterium | reverse complement strand
GATGTCTCCTCCTCGCCGGTGCAGGTTGTGGTGGATGGCCAGGTCAAGAGCGTGAGCTTTAGCGAGGTGGCCGTCGCCGCGGCGCTTGCCCAGCCCGCTCAGGCGCCGCCCGCCGCCCCGGCCGCTGCGCCGAGTCCCGCGGCTGCGCCGAGTCCCGCGGCTGCGCCGGCGCCAGCGGCGCCAGCGGGCGCGGTCGCCGGACAGGTCGTGCCCGCACCCATGCCGGGCAAGATTCTGTCGATCGCGGTCAAGGTGGGCGACGCGGTCAGGGAGGGCGATACCATCTGCACGCTGGAGGCGATGAAGATGGAGATGCCCATTTCCTCCACCATCTCCGGCAGCGTGGCTGCGGTGCATGTCGCGGTGGGCCAGAACGTGGCCAACGACGATCCGCTGGTCACCATCGGCTGAGCAGGGGAGACACGTCATGGATGTCATTTCACTGCAAGGTTTACTCAAGGGGTTCAGCGGCCTGACGGTCGGCGCCGCCGTGATGATGGCTGTCGGCGGTGTGCTGATCTGGCTGGCCATCAGCAAGGAATACGAGCCGCTGCTGTTGCTGCCCATCGGCCTGGGCTGCATCCTGGCCAACGTGCCCAATACGGGCATGCTGGACGAGGGCGGCCTGTTGAGCGTGCTCTACAACGCGGGCATCGAAAACGAGCTCTTTCCCAGCCTGGTCTTTATCGGCATCGGCGCGATGACCGACTTTGGCCCGCTGCTGGAGAACCCGAAGTTCGTGCTATTCGGCGCCGCGGCCCAGTTCGGCATCTTTGGCACCTTGTTGCTGGCCACTCTGTTTGGCTTTAGCCTGAACGAGTCGGCCTCGATCGGAATCATCGGCGCCGCCGATGGCCCCACGTCGATCTTTGTGGCCAGCGAGCTGGCCCCGAATCTGGTAGGCCCGATCACCGTGGCGGCCTACTCGTACATGTCGCTGGTGCCGATCATCCAGCCGCCGGTGATGAAGGCGCTCACCACCAAGCGCGAGCGGCTGATCAAGATGCCCTACACCGTGAATCCGGTCTCCAAGACCACCCGGATCATGTTCCCGATCGTCGTCTCGGTGATCTGTGGCCTCATCGCGCCCGAGTCGCTGGCCCTGATCGGCATGCTCATGTTCGGCAACCTGGCGCGCGAGGCCGGTGTAGTGGGCCGCATCAATCAGGCGGCACAGAACGAGCTGGCCAATATCGTAACCACCTTTCTGGGCATCACCATCGGCTCCACCATGGTGGCGGACAAGTTCTTGCGGTTGGAGACGTTGTTGATCATCGCCATGGGCCTGGTCGCCTTTGTGCTCGACACGGCCGCCGGCACGCTGTTCGGCAAGCTGATGTGCGTGCTGTCGGGCTACAAGATCAACCCCCTGCTGGGCGGGTGTGGCATCTCAGCCTTTCCCATGTCGGCGCGGCTGGTGCAAAAGATCGGCCAGGACGAGGACTATACCAACTTTCTGCTGATGCACGCCATGGCCTCCAACACCTCGGGGCAGATCGCCTCGGTGATGGCGGGCGGCGTGGTGCTGGCCCTGCTGGGCGGCGCCTAGGCCAAGATCGCGGCACGCTAGCGGCTCGGCGCCATTTGACGCCAGAGCGCGGAACACCCAAAATGCTGAGTGTGGCCTCACGCCCGGGGTGAGCACACTCAGCTTTTTTCATGGCGGGCGGCTGATCTAGGACTCCGCCTACCCCCTGGAGGTGTCGCCGTGGCCCAAGGTCCCATCTCGGAGGCGCGCGACGAATGGGAGCGCGCCAAGCTCGAACCGCTGCTGAGACGCTATCCGGAAAGGCGAACCTTCCGCACCTCGTGGGGCGAGCTGGTTCCTGATTTCTGCACGCCTGAGGACGTTCAGGCTGATTATGTCGAGTCCATGGGGTTCCCGGGCGCCTATCCCTTTACCCGTGGGGTGCAGCCCAGCATGTACCGCGGTCGCCTGTGGACCATGCGCCAGTATGCCGGCTATGCCTCGGCCAGCGAATCGAACCGCCGCTACAAGTATCTGCTCGCTCAGGGCCAGACGGGGCTCTCGGTCGCGTTCGATCTGCCCACCCAGATCGGCTATGACGCCGATCATCCCCTGGCTGCCGGTGAGGTCGGCAAGGTGGGCGTCTCTATCTCCTCCTTGGAGGATATGGAACGCCTCTTGGAGGGCATTCCGCTGGATCGGGTGAGCACCTCGATGACGATCAACGCGCCGGCCGCGGTCTTGCTGGCCATGTACGTGGCGATCGCCAAACGCCAGGGCGTCGATCCGGCCCGATTGCGCGGCACGATCCAGAACGACATCCTGAAAGAATATATCGCCCGCGGCACGTACATCTACCCGCCGCGGCCCTCGATGCGTCTCATCACCGACTCGATCCGCTACTGCACGGCGGAGCTGCCGCGCTGGAACCCAATCAGCATCAGCGGCTATCACATGCGCGAGGCCGGTTGCGACGCCGTGCAAGAGGTGGCCTACACCATGGCCAACGCCATCGCCTACGTGGAGGCCGCGTTGGCCGCGGGGCAGGACCTGGACGCTTTCGCCAGCCAGCTCTCGTTCTTTTTCGCCGCGCACAATCGCTTCTTCGAGGAGGTGGCCAAGTTTCGGGCGGCGCGGCGCCTGTGGGCGCGGCTGGTAATGGAGCGCTTTGGGGCCCGCGATCCCGATTCGGCGCGGCTGCGCTTTCACACCCAGACCTCGGGCGTGACGCTGACGGCCCAGCAGCCCGAGAACAATGTGGTGCGGGTGACCCTGCAGGCGCTGGCGGCCGTACTGGGCGGCACCCAAAGCCTGCACACGAATTCTCGCGACGAGGCGCTGTGGCTGCCGACCGAAGAGTCGGTGCAAATCGCGTTGCGCACCCAGCAGATCATCGCCGAGGAGAGCGGCGTGGCCGATTCGATCGATCCACTGGGCGGCAGTTATTATGTCGAATGCCTGACCGACGAGATCGAGACCCGCGCGATGGAGATCATCAGCCGCATCGACGAGCTAGGCGGCGCCATCGCGGCGATCGAGGCGGGCTATGTGCAGCGCGGCATTCAGGAGAGCGCCTACCGCCAGCAGCGTGAGATCGACCGCGGCGAGAGCGTGGTGGTGGGGGTCAATCGCTACACCGATGAGACAGCGGTAGAGTTGCCCCGCCTGCAGGTGGATCCAGCGGTGGAGCTGGAGCAAAAGGCCCGGCTGGGCGCGCTCAAGGCGCAGCGCGACGGCGCCGCGGTGGAACGTTGCCTGGCCGCCCTCGCCCGTGCGGCCGAGGGCACGGAGAACCTCATGCCACGCATCCTGGATGCGGTGGAGGCCTATGCCACCCTGGGCGAGATCTGCGACACCCTGCGGGGCGTGTTCGGCGAGTATGATCAAGTAACCACGATCTAGAGGGAGGGACACGCATGACCCGAATCGACCATATCGGCATCGCGGTCCAGGATCTGGAGCAGGCGGCCCGCGTCTACGAGGTGTTGGGCCTGTCCGTCAGCCACACCGAGACGGTGGAGGAGCAGGGGGTCAAGATCGGCTTCTTGCGCATCGGTGACAGCGAGCTGGAACTCCTCGAGCCGACCTCCGAGTCGAGCCCTGTGGGCAGATTCCTGGCCGCGCGCGGCGAAGGCATCCATCACCTGTGCATCGAGGTGGAGGACATCGTCGAGACAATGCGCCAACTGCGGGAGGCGGGCGCCCGCCTGGTGAGCGAGGAGCCGCAGAGAGGTGCCGGCGGAGCGCTGGTGGCCTTTGTGCATCCAAGGAGCGCCCATGGGGTGCTGCTGGAATTGACCCAGCCGGCGCTGGAAAGGTAGGGGCGATGGCACACAGACCTATCCGCGTGTTGGTGGCCAAGCCCGGCCTGGATGGCCACGATCGGGGCGCCAAGGTCATCGCCCGGGCGCTGCGCGACGCGGGCATGGAGGTGATCTACACGGGGCTGCGCCAGACCCCCGAGATGATCGCCGAGGCCGCCCTCCAGGAGGATGTGGACGCGGTGGGACTCAGCATCCTGTCGGGGGCGCATATGACACTGGTGCCGCGGGTGCTAGATTTGCTGCGCGCAGAGGGCCTGGAAGATATCGTGGTGGTGGTGGGCGGTATCATCCCACAGGATGACGCCGCCGCGTTGACGGCGTTGGGCGTCGCGGGGGTCTTTGGGCCGGGCACCGCCACCGACGAGGTGGTGGCCTTTGTGCAGCGCGCCGTGACGGCCCGTAGCAACGCATGAGCGCTGACGCGGAGCGCGCCGCCTCGATCCGCGCGGCGCTATCGGGCGATCGTCGCGCGCTGGCCCGCCTCATTAGCCGCATGGAGAGCGACGCGGCCGAGAGAGCCGCCAGCATGGCCGCGCTCTATCGCCACACCGGCCAGGCTCACGTGATCGGCGTGACGGGCGCGCCGGGCTCGGGCAAAAGCACCCTGGTGGGGCAGCTCGCCGCAGCCTACCGCGAGCGCGGGTTCAGCGTGGCCATCGTCGCCGTAGACCCCAGCAGCTCGGCCACTGGCGGCGCCCTGCTGGGAGATCGCATCCGCATGCAACACTTGAGCGGCGACGAGGGCGTGTTCATGCGCAGCATGGCCAGTCGAGGCGAGTTGGGGGGCCTGGCGCGCAGCACGATGGACGTGGCCAGCGTGCTCGACGCCTGCGGCTACCAGCGCATCTTAATCGAGACGGTGGGCGCCGGGCAGGCCGATATCGAGGTGGCGCGCTGGGCACACACCACCGTGCTGGTGCAGGTGCCGAGCATGGGCGACGATATCCAGGCCCTGAAGGCCGGCATCCTGGAGCTGGCCGATGTCCTGGTCGTGAACAAAGCCGACCTGGAGGGCGCGACTCGCGCCGTGATGCTGCTGGAGAACATGCTGGACCTGGCCGGAGTGGGTCAGCCATCCGCGGGCGCCGAAGCCTGGCGCCCGCCCGTGCTGCAGACGGTCGCCACACGGGACCAGGGGATCG
>JAFGLK010000311.1 GCA_016928125.1 Anaerolineae bacterium | reverse complement strand
CTGCCGGTGCTGCCCAACTGCGACGACAGCCCGAGCAAATCGACCTGGCTGGCGCACGGCTGGGCGCAGAGGCCGCTGGCGACGGAGCAGCTCTACGACCTGATCTACGACCCTAACGAGGCGCATAATCTGGTCGGGGATCCTGCTGCGGCCGCGGCGCTAGAGGAGATGCGCGCCCGTCTGGAGGCCTGGATGCGGGCCACCGACGACCCCTTATTGCGGCCGCCGGCCACTCTGGGGCAGCCTGTGCCAGCGCCCCGTGGCGCCCGCGTGAATGACCCTGCCGGGCTCTCGCCCCGCGAGGAACCTCACGAGGTGGTATGACATGACGGCGCCGGAAGGCTCAGCCTCCGTGGTCGAGCAGGTGCGCGCAGCCCAGGCTCGTTTGCGGGCCAACGCGGACCCGGAGCGGGCCGCTGCGGCTGCGCCTTACTTTCCCAGCCGGCCGCCCATCCTGGGGGCGCCGAGCGGCCTGGCGCGCCAACTGGGCGCCGCCCTGGCGCGCGAGCTGCGCGCCAGGGCAGTGGAGGAGCTGCTGCAAGCGGCCGAACTGCTCTACACCACGGGCGTGATGGAAGACGGCGCCTGCGCCAACGAGATGCTGGGCCGCCTGTGGCGCCGTCTGTCTTTTGCGGACTGGGACCGCTTTGAGGGCTGGCTTCGCGAATTCACTTGCTGGGGCACCACGGACAGCTTCTGCCTCAAGGTGCTGGGGCATCTGGTGCTGCGCGATGGTCCGCCCGTGAAGCGGCTCGAGCGCTGGGCGACCTCTGACGGCCTCTGGCTCCGGCGGGCCGCGTGCGTCTCCCTGATCCGGGCGGCTCGCGCCGGCGCGCATGCGCCCCTCACCTTCCGCATCTGCGACCGGCTCCTGGACGATCCCGAGCCCCTGGTGCAAAAGGCGCTGGGCTGGACCCTCAAAGAGCTGACCAGAGCGGACGTGGAGTCGGTGGTCGCCTTTCTCCGAGCGCGCAGGGTGCGAGTCACATCTCTGGCCCTGCGACACGCCTGTCAGCTTATGTCGCCCGAGCAGAGGGCGCAGGCGAGATCGCCCTGAGGTCGGGGCCATCGCACGAGGCTGGGGCTGGAGCAACCAGGCTCCAGCCCCCTCGTATAGCATCCGGAGGGCGGCCTCACAGCGGCTTGGGTCGCCAACACAGACGTACGGGAGGTACAGACATGCGCATCCTGCTGAGCATTGGGATCTTGTTGGTGGTGTTGGCCGTCCTCACGGCTTGTGCTCCTGGCCCGAACTCCCTGGCGGGCACGCCCGACGACGAGGGTGAGGTCGCCGGGTTCTGGCAGGGCCTCTGGCAAGGGATCATCTCGCCCATCACCTTCATCATCTCGCTCTTCACGCCCAACGTGCAGTTCTACGAGGTGCACAACAACGGCAACTGGTACAACCTGGGCTTTGTGCTGGGCGCTGGGATCCTCACCGGTGGCGGCCTATTTGGGTCGAGGCGCAAAAGCCGCGAATAGACAGAGCCAGGCCGGCGAGCTCGTGGGCCTTGCGGGTCCGAGGTCTGCGAGTCGTGGCCATCGCCGGAGAGCGGCTCGCTGCGTGATCGACCGGCGCGTCAGTTTGGGAAGAAGAGGCGCAGGAGATCCTCGCGCGTAAAGTCGCCATTGGCAAAACGCTCCCGCAGTTGGGCGGCCTGTTGAGCCACCGGCGTCGTGCGCAAGCGTTTGATCACCCCTCGTGGAGCGGGAGGCGCGGAGGGAAGCTGCAACGGCTCCTCCCCGATCAGGTCCAGGATGCCATCCAGAACCTGCTCGTTTGAGCAGAGCGCCTGGTGGTGCTCTTCCACATAGTAGGTCTGCACGCCAGGAGCGCGCGTCGACCACAAGGGCACGGTGTCATCGCCGGCATCATCGCCCGCCTCTTGGTGAACAAGCATGAACTGCGGGGCAGCGTCGTGCTCGTCGTCATTCAGGGCCTGCCACACGTCGGTCAGGGTCCGCTGGTTGCAGCCCGCGATCTCGATCATCTCTACTGGGGTGCCCTCATCTCCGTTGACACGGCGCTCATCTGGGGAGAGCGTTGCGAGCGCCTGCCAGAGGCGCCGGCCATCGTCCAGGTAGTCTTGACGGATGCCCGGCAGACGCCAGGCCGCGGCATCGTACAGGTCCCAATCGGCGGGATAGGCTCGGTCCGCAGCGTAGAGCTCTCGCGGGGGCGGCAGGATCTGGTAGAGAGAGGGCATGTTGCGGACCAGATGCTGCACATCGTTGTCGGGGTGGATGCGCTCGATGAGCTTGGCGGGCGCCGACTCTCCGGCGAGGAGCAGGACCGCCTCCACAGCCCCCCACAATGGCGTGCCCACCATGACCACGCGCTCCACCGTTTGTCTGGCTTCCTCTGGGTAGAGCGCGAGATAGGCGCGGGCCAGCAGCCCGCCCATGCTATGCCCAACGAGAGTGAAGCGTCGCCCCGGGGAGGCGCTGGCCCAGCGCTCAAGCGCGGAGCGCAGCCTCTTGGCATTCCATTCCAGATGGCGGCGCCAGTCATACGGGAACTCGTACAGACGCGACTCGCGCGCCAGGGTGAGGATCAGCCGCAGATAGCTGAGCTTCTCGATCCCTACCGGTTCGATCTCCACATCGGGAACGCGGTCGCCCGTCCCCGAGCTATTGAGATCGAGCAGGTTCAGTTGTCCATCGGCCAGCAAGCGTGGGTTGAACCAGAGCGTGGTGCTGATGCCACAGACGCTGGCGAGCAGAGAGCCCATCAGGCCGGGCAAGAGCACGGTCGGCCGGCGCTCAGCGGAGCGCGGGGGCCTCTCCAGCAGAGCGTGCAGCTCCTCAGCCTCTCGCTCGCCGAAGATCAGCCCGACGAGCCGGGCCATGGCCTGGGTGTCAAGGCTCTGCCGCAGTAGCCCCGCGGGCACGATCCCCAGAGCGCCCGACCCGCTAGCGAGATCCATGATCCACTGTGCGATGGCGTGCCCGAGATCCATCGTCTGCTCCCTCCCTCCGCTCCGGCAGAGCATCT
>JAFGLK010000310.1 GCA_016928125.1 Anaerolineae bacterium | reverse complement strand
CCTATGCGATTTACGCGTAGCCCAAGTATAGGCGCCGCATGGTGGCCGGCCAAATGGGGGGCAGCCGAGTTCCCTCTGCCGCTTTCCAGCGCACGCCATCCGAGGCCGGATCAGCGCGTCGTGATGAACCAGATCCGCTTTGCTTGACGGGTGTGACCGCCAGGTGTACACTGGCTCGGCGTCGAAGATGGGTGAGGCACGAGACTTCCGTGCATCGTCCCACCGTAGGTGAACAGATAGGTGACAAAAGCTCTACAACGTGAGTATGTCTGGCTCCTGCTTGCGCTGCTCTTGTTCTCGGGTTGCGCACGCAGAGGGCTGCTGCATGACATTGCCATCAGACCGGCCACGATCTCACCCAATGCCGACGGCAGCGACGACGTCGCCGAGGTCAAATACTCTTTGTCCAGGCAGTCCAGGATCGATATCTATCTTCGAGACGCCGAGGGCCAACGCTACGATTTTCGGGTGGAGAAGCGTCGCTCCAAGGGCGATCGCACGGCCTACTTTGGCGGCGTCATCGATGGCCGGCTCTTGCCGGATGGCCACTACCAGATGATCTTCGAGGCCACCGATGAGCGGGGATACAGCGAACGCGTCGAGCGTTCGCTTGAGATCCAGGGCGGGGATCCGCTGCATCTGTCGATCGACAACCTCAACATCTGGCCCGAGACCTTTACCCCGAACCGAGACGGCATCACAGATAGGGTCACGATTGGCTACAGCCTGAACAAAGAGGCGACCCGCGTCGAGGTCTATATCCTGGGCGCCGATGGCACCAAGTACCCCGTGCCTGAAGACAAGATCCGCGAGATGGGCACGCCCGGAAGCCACGAGCATGATTATGATGCGGGCATCGACCTGGGTGCGACGCCGCCCCCCGACGGGGTCTACACCGTCGTGGTCGAGGCGGTCGACGCGGTGGGAAACCAGGCTCGCGTCCAAGGCCAACTGGCCATCCAAGGTGGGGGCGTGCCGCGCGTAGAGGTGGTGAACCGTGCGGCGGTGTTCTCGCACACGGTGGTGCCGCTGGGCGCGACTCTTTCCTTTACCTGCACCGTCAAGAACATCGGCACCGTGCCGGTGCGGACCAAAGGCCCCGAGTCAGGCACTCTGTATGGCAGTACAGAGAACTTTAATACGCTGGGCGAATACGAAGAGCCTGGCCTGTTTCGTGTCGGGCTCGACTTTGAGGGCAACAGCTTTGGGCGCATCTACCCCTATCGCTGGCAACTGGGCACCGATGCAGAGCTGACCGAGATCGATACGGCCATCGGACCGATGCAGTATCTCATGCCAGGGCAGACGGTCATGGTCGTGGGCCACCTTCGGATGGACGAACGGTTCTACAAGACAGAGCCCTATTTCTGGTTGGGCCTGATTCACGAGCAGGTCGAGATCGTCCAGGATCGCATCGAGCCAACGCCCGTGACCATCGCCTTCTAAAGCTGCGGTCAGTATGGATCTGGGGATCGTCCTCGTCAGCTACAACACGCGCCAGCTCACGCTCGATTGCTTGGCCTCAGTGTACGCGGCCTGCGCAGCGGCCGGTCTGAGCGCCGGCGTATGGGTCGTGGACAACGCCTCCACAGACAAGAGTGTGGCCGCCATCCGGGAGCGCTTTCCTCAGGCCACACTGATCGCCAGCCCAGAGAACCTGGGATTCGCCCGTGGCACGAACCTGGGCATCGAGCGGATTCGTGCCCTCGAGCGGCCCCCCCGCCATCTTCTGCTGCTCAACCCCGACACCCTGGTGAACGCTGAGGCCCTCTCCGAACTGATGGCTTACCTGAACGATCACCCCAGCGTGGGGGTAGCCGGTCCGCAGCTACGCTATGGCGACGGTCGCTTTCAGCACAGCGCCTTTCGCTTCCCTACGCTTTGGATGGCGTTCTTTGATTTCTGGACGATCAACCACCGCCTGGTCAACTCGCGGCTGAACGGGCGCTACCCGCGCAGGCTATATGACCGTGGCAGTCCGTTTGACATCGATCACCCCCTCGGCGCGGCGCTGATGATCCGCTGGGAGACGCTGCACCAGGTTGGAGTGCTCGACGAGGAGTTTTTCATGTATTGTGAGGAGATCGACTGGTGCCTGCGCATCCGACGCGCGGGTTGGCGAATCGTTTGCGTGCCGCGCGCCATCATCATCCACCTGGAGGGGCAGAGCACACGCCAGTTCCGTGACCGGATGTTCGTCGCGCTCTGGCGCAGTCGCTATCGTCTCTTTGCCAAGCACTACAGTCGGCTCTATGGGTGGCTGGTGCGGATGATCGTGAGGGCCGGCCTGCGCCGCGAGGCGCGCCGCGTGAGCGCTTGTGCCGAACGGGGCGAGCTCACCGCAGAGGAAGCTCAGGGCCGGCTGGCTGCCTATCGCCAGGTCATGGAGCTTTGATATGGCCAAGCTGAGCGTGGGGATCCTGGCCTGCAACAACGCCGATGATATCGAAGAGTGTCTGCAGAGCGTCGCCTGGGCCGACGAGCGCATCATCATTCTGGACACACGCAGCCAGGACGAGACAGCGGATATCGCCCTTCGCCTGGGCGCACGCGTGGTGCCGCATGCATTTGAGGATTTCGCGCGCCAACGCGAGTTTGGCCTTTCGCTGGCACAGCACGATTGGCTTTTCTACCTCGACAGCGATGAGCGCGGCACGCCGCCGTTGGCCGCCGAGATACGCCGTGTGATCGAGGATTCGGGAAGAGTGGGCTGGTGGGTGCCCCGGCGCAACTTTATGTGGGGACACGAGATTCGCCACGGCGGCTGGTACCCCGACTATCAACTACGCCTGCTCAGGCCGAGTCGTGCGCACTATGATCTGACGCGCCAGGTGCACGAGATTGTGGTGCTGGATGGGGCTGAGGGCCATCTGCAGGAACCCCTCATCCATTACAACTATCGCAATATGCAACAGTTTGTGGCCAAGCAGAAACAATATGTGGCTTTTGAGGCCAAGATCCTGTTTGAGCGCGGCACTCGCCCCAAGCCATGGACTTTTGTGTCTCAACCGATACGCGAGTTCTGGCGTCGCTACATCGCGCTCAAGGGCTACAAAGATGGGCTCGCAGGTCTGGTCGTGTGTGGGCTGATCGCCTTCTACTATGGCTTTGTGGTCACATGGCGCCTGCATCGTCTCTGGCGAACCCGGTAGGCCTGCCGAGGCGACACGAACCACGAAAAAGAGCGGACCAGCTCTCTGGTCCGCTCTTGCGTTGAGCCTCGGTCAGGCCAACTCTGGGATCAAGAGACCATAGCCGCCATCGCGACGTCGATACACTACGTTGAAACCATCAGATTCGATATCATAGAAAATGAAAAAGTCGTGCCCGAGCAACTCCATCTGCTCGATAGCTTCTTCCACATCCATGGGCCGCGTTTGAAAACGCTTGGTGCGCACGACCGCGGATTCCAATTCTGGTTCGGACTCTTCCTCATCCTCGAGCGGAAGCATCTCCTCGGCCACACGAACCTGGGATTGCCAGTGCTTGCCCTTGTAGCGCTTGACGCGGCGCGACATCTTCTCCAGAGCCATGTCGATCGAGCTGCGCATATCGGACGAACGTTCCTCGACACGCAAGATGGCGCCGTTGTTGGTGCGCAAAGTCAACTGGGCGACCTGGCGCTCCTGAGCGCTGCGGGCATTCTGAACGCTGAGATCAAACTGAGCATCGCCAATGTTGGGCAGAAAGCGATCGAGCCTCGCAGCCTTGCGCTCGACATACGATTGGAGAGCATCCGTGATTTCGAGATTCCGACTTTTGATGACGACATCCATCACCACAACCCCTTTCTATCTTCAATCTGCGACAAATCAGCCCAGACAGGGATCAGAGCATCTGTGAGAGTGAGGCATTCTGCGAAGGAAAGAATGGGCGACCAAAGCCCCCATTCTATCGGCAGAGAAATGGTAACATGTTTCAGACCGAGTGTCAACCATTTCATCTGTGCGCCTGGGAGGGCCTTCGGAAGCTGTTTTGCGGTGTCGAGCCAGAGGGCTGCGTCGCATCTCAAGGGTTCGGCGATCTATTCTCTTGCAGGAACTCATCTCAAGCGACTGAGCGCCAGCCAAACGAGAGCGAGTGCCGCCACAGTCAATGCGATGGGCATCTCTTCCTCCCTGCCCCCTGACATGCACAACCGGAGAAGGCCGGCTGTTCGAGGGTTACGTCCTATCCTTTAGGACGTCGGATGGGCAGAAAGGTTCCCGCTAGTACGTTCCCGGCCAGAGCGTTACCGGCTGGAACGTTTCGGGCCAAAGGGTCCCGCTAGGCTGATAGAGGCCAGACCGGGGAGAGGAGGAAACACCAGCGTTGGCCCTGGCCGACGACGGCGCCTCAGTCGCGCCACTGGCGTTGGATCTTGAGGGCCGCAGCCACTACATCGTCCACTTGCGCGGCCATGAGCAGCGCATACAATGCGCCCATCGCCTTGAGCGCCCTGGACGGCGCTTTTGCCGATGGTAAGGAGGTGTTGTTACGTGGCGAACACAGGCTGTGCCGGCCAGATCGAGCTCTATGACGGTCGCCAGGCGCTGGTGCGGCCATTGCGGGCGGACGATGTGGAGCTCTTGTCGAGCTATTTCGCGCATCTGTCGGAAACGTCGCGCCGCTTTTACGGTCCGCACCGCTTCGATCGTGAGACCGCGGAGCGTCTGTGCGCCGACGCTGATGAACCCGAAGCGGTGCGCTTTGTGGCTCTGCTTGAGGGCAACTGTGATACAGAGATGATCGGCTACATGATCCTCAGTCGCGATATCGGTGACCAGGACCGCGAGCGCTATGGTAACGAGCTCGACTATGACCATTGCGCCTGCCTGGCGCCATCGATCGCCGATGCCTACCAGAATCAGGGCCTCGGCACACGGATGGCGCGCCATGTGCTCCACTGTGCCAAGGCCATGGGGCTGCGCCAGGTGATCCTGATGGGCGGCGTGGTGGACAAGAATCTCCGTGCCAGACGCCTGTATGAGCGGCTGGGGTTCCGTTACGTGCGTAAGTTCTGGACCCATGGGCGTGAGACACTTCTGAACCACGACATGGTCATAGATCTCTGAGGATGCGCCATGGTCCAGATGACCAAACGCGAGCGCGTGCTGCGAACGCTCCGCTTCGAGGAAACAGACCGCGTGCCCGTCTACGACATCTTGCAGAACGACCGGCTGATCGAGCATCTCGCTGGGCGTAGCCTGACGGTGGAGGAGGGCGATCGCATCAAAGGGATCGCCGTGCGACGCTGCCTCGATATGACCCGCATGCCCCAGGGGCCTGCGCGCCCAGGGGTGCGTGTGCGCGAGGATGGCCTGGTGCTCCAGCAAGAGCGCTGGACCAGTTGGATCATCCGACGTCCCTGGCATGATAGAGCCAGCTTGCGGGCCTGGGTTCAGGAGCGCATCAGGCAGACCGATGCCCAGGTCTATGATGGCCGCTTTGCCCGTGCGTTCTATGCGCGCCTGGCTCACTTTCAGGCCTGCTTTGGCGACGACACAGTGCAGGTCATCGAAAGTGGGGTAGGCCTTACCGAGATCTATTGGGCTTTGGGTTGGGAGGAGTTCGCCTATCTGTTAGCCGATGAGCCCGAACTGCTCGAGACCTGGCTAGATGCCCGCCATCGCGCCGAACTACGGCGTGTGGCGGCGATCGCCGATCCTCGGCGCATCCCCATCGCGCTCACCTACGACGACATCGCCTACAAGAATGCCCTCCTGATTTCGCCCCATTGGTTGCGCGAACACTGGGTACCGCGTCTGAGACAACTCAACGCGGCCTGGCATGAGCATGGGGTGAGTTGCCTGTTTCATTCGGATGGCAATCTCTGGCCGGTGCTGGACGACCTGATCGCCGCGGGCATCGATGGCTTGAATCCGCTTGAGGTGGCGGCAGGCATGACCGTCGGCGCCGTGCGCGAGCGCTATCCGCATCTGTTTCTGACGGGCGGAGTGGATGTGAGCCAGCTCTTGCCGCTGGGCACGCCCGATCAAGTGCGCGCCGCGTGTCGCGGGAATATCCAGGCGACCCAAGGGCTGGGCTACTTTTTGGGGTCAACCACCGAGCTGATGTGGCAGATCCCCCTGCAGAACATGCTGGCGATGTTCGAAACGGCCTGGGGTACTAGGCTGGAGGCTGGCTACGGCGACGCCGGGATGTGATCCACACCCGCTCACACAGCGAGCCCACCCCAGAGGCTAGAGATCAAAGCGATACCTGCACTTTTGGTGTTCGCCCTGAAGATAGGCATCGCTGTCGGGCGCGGTATCTACGATCTCGACCAGAACGCCGCCCGCCAGTTCACACGTTCTACGCGAGGCCCAATTGTCAGGGTTGCAGGTGATCCAGAGCGGGCTGAGGCCATGCGCCTTGGCCAGCGGAAAGAGCAGCCGACAACCGCGGGCCGCATAGTGGTGCCCGCGGTGCGCACCATCGACGCCATAGCCGATCTGACCATCGTATAGGTCCAGGTCCTGGGTGTGCCCCACTCGAAGACGAATGCTCCCCAGGCGAGTGCCGAAGCCCGTGCGCCGCATCTCAAAATGGTAGCAGGGCACCCATCCGCGGATCGGGTCCGCCGGGAGCTTGGCCACCAGGACCAACTCCAGATCGCCGTCCACAAGCCGACCTGGATCGAGAAAGCAGAAGCCCTGACTCGACGTCATCTCGTCGCCTCCCCAGGCAGCTCGCTCTGAGCGAACCAAACTTGGCGGGGGATCTCGATGATCTCGCCACAGGCCCTGCAGACCGCAGTGACAAGCCCCCCGGGCTCGCCCTGGGCGTAGATCACGAGTCTTTCTCCACAGGGACAGACAAAACCCGCCAGCCGGGCTGGATTTCCATACACCAGGCCATAGTCAGGCACATCGCGGGTGACCACGGCCCCGGCGCCGATCATCGCCCAACGGCCAATGGTGGTTCCACACACGATGGTGGCATTGGCTCCAACCGCGGCGCCTTCCCGCACCAAGGTGGGGGTGATCGTCCAATCCTCTGGGCTCTTGAGCGTTCCATCGGGGTTGATGGCACGAGGCCTCAGGTCGTTGGTGAACACACAGTGCGGCCCACACAAGACGCCATCCTCGAGCGTCACGCCCTCGTAGATCGAGACCCCATTCTGGATCTTGACTCTATCCCCGATGCGCACGTTGGCGTCAATATAGACACCTTTGCCCAGGATGCACCATCGCCCGATCACAGCCCCAGCGCGCACCTGGCACATCTGCCAGATCTTGGTATGCGCGCCGATCTCCGCTTCGTCCGATATATCGGAGGACGGGTGGATGAACACGTCAAGCGTCATACTGGCCCCTCACATGTCAAGTGATTCGGCGAGAGCACTCCGCGGGTCGCATGGGCCTATTGTATGCCCCGTAAGGGCGTGGGACAAGCCTGAGGCCTTCCGCCTCTGGACGGCCTGCCACCGAGCTGCGTATAATCTCCCAGTAGCGAGCGTGCAGGGCGCACCTGGTGGCGCCGACCCAGGAGGTCCCCAGCGAAAGGTTCTCGAGCTCGAAATGACCCTCGTCTATCTGACTGTGGCCTGGGCCATTGGCCTCATCCTCGCGAGCATGCTGAGGCTGCCGGCGCCTGTGTTTGGCTTCGGCGTGGGACTTGGCGTGGTCATCACAGCCTGGCTTCGCGCAAGGCGACAATCCTGCCTGATCGGCCTCTTGTTGGTCGCTGTTTCGTTGGGCGCTTTGCGCTGGAGCATGGTGCAACCCACCTTCGATGCGGAGCACCTGGCCCATTACAATGACATCGGGCAGGTCACCATACGGGGACATATCTCGGCCGAGCCCAGTGTCCGCGACACGTACACGCAGCTGCAACTCAGCGCCGAGGCGATCGAGATCGAGGGACAGTGGCAGCCCGTGCGCGGTAAGGCGGTGCTGAACGTCGCTCATTATCCGAGCCGCGCCTATGGCGATCGCGTCCTCGTGAGTGGCCTGCTGGAGACCCCCCCGATCCTGGACACTTTTTCCTACAAGGACTACTTGGCGGCTCAGGGTGTCCACTCCATGATCAGACGGGGGCATGTGGTGACGCAGGAGGGCCGCGCGGGTTCGCTGCTCCTGCGCTGGATCCTGGCCCGTAAGGCCGCCCTCCGCGAGGTGATCGAGTCGATCCTGCCCCAGCCGGATGCAGGCCTTCTGAGCGGTATTCTGCTGGGCCTGGGGCACACGCTGCCCGACGAGTTGGCCCAAGCCTTCCGCGCAACTGGCCTGACGCACATCATCGTCATCTCGGGCTACAACTTCAGCCTGATCGCCCAGGCTATGCTGATCAGCATCAACCGATGGGCGCATCGCTGGAAGGCGCTCTGGGCAACCCTGGGCGCGATCGTGTTCTACATGTGCTTTGTCGGGCCGTCGCCTCCCGTTGTGCGCGCGGCCTTGATGATCGCCACCTTTGTGATTGGCCAATTGCTAGGGCGCAAGACCCACGCGCTCACCAGTCTGGCCTGGGCCACCTTGCTCATGACGGCGGCCAACCCGCTGCTGCTCTGGAGCGTGAGCTTTCAGCTGTCCTTTGCGGCCACACTGGCGCTCATTGCGCTGGAACCGGTTCTGGCGCGCTCTGCCCTGGTGTGGCTGTCGGGTACGAGCGGCGCCGCTCAGGCACGCGCACGCCTCGAGCTCTTGCGCGAGGTTCTGCTCGTGACCTTGGCTGCGCAAATCGTCACCTTCCCGATCATCTGGTATCATTTCCACGAGGTCTCGGTCGTGGCCCTGCTGGCAAATGCGCTGGTGCTGCCCGTTCAGCCGGCCGTGCTTCTGCTGGGATTCGCGGCGACAGTCGTGGGCAGCTTGTGGCTGTCGGCCGGACAGGTTGGGGCCTGGGCCGTATGGCCCTTTCTCAGGTATTGCATTCTGGTCGTGCAGGGGCTGGGGCGGCTCCCTTGGGCTTCTGTGCGGATGCCTCAGCCTTCGCTCGGGGCCTTGGCGCTCGTCGTGGTGACAGGGGTGGCCGCCTTTCTGTTCCTGCGCGCGCACCAGGCGCGGTCGGCTCCCAGGCCAGAGACGTCCGCGCGGGGACAGCCGCCCGGTGAACGGCGCCAGCTACTCCTCAATCTGGGCCTGCCGGCGTTGTTCGCGTTCCTGGTCTGGTCGGCCGCGCTGTCGCAGCCCGATGGCTTGCTGCATGTACTCTTTTTGGATGTGGGCCAGGGTGATGCGATCCTGATCCGCACCCCGTCGGGACGAGCTGTGCTCGTGGACGGCGGCCCGGATCCGTTGCTGCTGGGCTCTCGTCTGGGCCAGATCCTGCCCTTCTGGCAGCGCCGGCTCGATCTTGTCATCGCCACCCATGCCGATGCAGATCACCTGGCTGGGCTGATTCCGATCATGGAGCACTATCGTGTGGAGCATGCCCTGGAGCCGCCCGGGATGGCCGACTCGGCCCTGAGCGATCGTTGGCACGAACTGATCGCAGACCGCGCGCGCCACGCCGCCGTCATCCACCGGGGCATGAGCATCGACCTGGATGATGGGCTCAGCATAACGGTCCTACATCCCGGGGAGGAGAATCCATCCCCGATGGACGATGACGCAAGCAATCGGGGCTCTCTGGTGCTGCTTCTGAGCATGGGGCGCCTGGGAGTCTTGTTGACCGCCGACATTGACGCAGAAGTGGAGAGGGCGCTGATCGAGGAGGGGAGTCTGCTCCGTGCGCCCATCCTCAAGGTGGCCCATCATGGGGCCGCCGCTGCGACCCAGGCGCCCTTCTTGGCTGCCGTGGATCCGCAGGTGGCCATCATCAGCGTCGGCCAGGGAAATGCCTTCGGCCACCCTAGCCCCGAGGTGCTGGAGCGCCTCGCGCAGAGTGGATGCCAGGTGCTGCGCACCGATGAGGTAGGCACGATCGAGGTCATATCGGATGGACAGAGGTTCTGGATCAAGTACAAGTAGAACAAACGTAGGTGGTTGAGTAGCACGCAGGAGGGTGCGATGATGGAATCGACGCCACAACTCAGCGGCGTGACGCCGCTGATCCAGGTTCGCGACCTGCCCGAGTCGTTGGCCTACTATGAGACCATCCTGGGTTTCGCCATTGATTTCTGCTGGCCTGAGGAGGGGCCACCCAGGTGGGCCATGATCAGCCGAGGGGATGTACATTTCATGCTCACCATCGATCTAGGGACCAGCTCGGGTGAGTTCATCGCTGAGAAGGGCAATGGGGTGGTCTTTTACATCACGACCAACCAGATTGAGGCCTTGTACGCCGAGCTTGACGCCAAGGGCGCGCTCATCGTGCAGGATATGATGACCTTCGGCGAGCGGCGGCAATTCAGCATCTCGGATCTCAATGGCTATGTGATCACCTTCAGTGAGCCCTTTGTCTGACACATCCTCACGCGACGATGCGGCCGCGTGCAAGGCTAGACGAGTGGTGGGCCTCCTTTGGTGAGCTCATGACCCTCACATATAATGCCCTTGGTTTTGGAGCGGCGATGCATGGTGTCTCGCTGGCGCTAAGGCCCCATATATGCTGCGCATTCCCGTGCGGGATCGAGGTGTTGGCCTGATGGATTGGACGGCTTTGGCTTGGCTTCTCATGCTGGGCGCCATTTGGGGGGCCTCTTTTCTGTTCATCAAGATCGGCGTCTCTCAGATGGGGCCCATGACGTTTGCTACGGGGCGCGTCCTGATCGGCTCGATTCTGCTCTACCTCTTTTGCAGGCTGAGTCGGGTACGCTTGCCTCGAAAGCCGCGTGTATGGGGGCGCTTTGCGGTGATGGGCGCCCTGGGCATCCTGGTGCCTTTTGCGTCCATCAGTTGGGGCACGCAGTTCATCCCCAGTGGGCTGTCGGCGATTCTCAATGCCAGCATGCCGCTCTTCACCGTCATCATCGCCATGGCGTGGGGCGATGAGGGGGCCAGCCTCACGCGTGTGCTGGGGGTGCTGCTCGGTTTTGG
>JAFGLK010000045.1 GCA_016928125.1 Anaerolineae bacterium | reverse complement strand
TTGACCACGTCGCACTGGCGCTCCACGCGGCCTCGCACGGCATGTTCGTCCAGCCGCTCGACACCGGGTTTGAGGGCGGCGGCCTGGGCGGCTGCGATGCTCTTCATGCGGATCGTCACGGTCATGGGCAAGGCGGGTTTGTAGGGCTGAGAACCGCCCGAGCGTGCCACGGCGATCGCCTCGGCCACCTTCTCGGCGGTCAGACGTCGGGCGGCCTCGGCTTCCAAGCCAGCGCACAGGTCGTGGCTGACGGCGCGCTTGACCTCGGCGGTCAGGACCTCGGGGAAGAGCGCCTCGGCCTCGCGGCAGGCCGGCCCATCGCCCTGCACCAGGATCGTGGGCACGTCCCAATGGCCGGCATAGCAGGCTTCGATGCCCATCTCGCCCACGCTCACGCCATTGATCTGGAAATCATCCCACTCAAGCGTCCAGGTATGAGGCAGGAAGGCGCCGGGCGTGCCCGCCTTGGCGTGGCGGCCCGGGAGCATCAGGAAATCCACGCGGTCCAGGCCCGGCATCCAACGACGCGCGGCGCCCTGATAGCCAACGCTGCGTGGGAGGAAGGTCATGCGCGGATCGAACGTCATCTGCGCCGGATCCATATTGCCGCCGCCGTGATGCGTGTCGCACACGACGAGCTCATCAGCGCCCGCCTCCAGCGCCGCCAGGGCCGCCGAACGGGCGTCCGCGGTCAAGAGCCGCTTGCCTTCCTCCGCGACGTGCGCAGGCACGCCCTCTTCCCAGTACCAAGCGTGCTCGCGGGTGAACAGGCCGCTAGCCCCCTCCATGTCCCAGTGCATATAGATCCGCATGACCACCTCCATAGCGACGCCCGCGGCAGGCAATCAGCCTCGGCGCAACACCTGGCCCGCACGTGCGCCGGTGTAACGCTGGCCCTCCATCGCCGCCTGCCCGTTGACGACCACGTAATCAATCCCCACCGGATAGAAGGTCTCGATCCGCTTCGGATCCGCGTTGGGGCTGCGCAGGGCGATGGTATCCTTGTCGAACACCACCAGATCGGCCCACATGTCCGGTCGGATGACGCCGCGGTCGCTGATCCCCACGCGCTGCATGGCCAGGGAGGTCATCTTGCGCACCGCCTCCTCCAGCGTCAGCAGTCGCTCCTGGCGTACGAACTGGCCCAGCACACGCGGGAAGAGCCCGATGGTGCCGGGGTAGCGGGTCTCCTTCCAGTAGCGCAGGTCGAGCTCGGTGTAGTGGCTGGCGGGGTCAAACAGGCCGGTGTCCACGCTGGGAAAGATGCAATAGGGCCACCCAGCCGTTCGGAAATGGTCGTCCTCGATATAGTCGTGGATCATGCGCGGGCCACGGCCCTTTTCGGCCACGGCCAGATCGAACAGGGCGTCCTCGGGCTCGATGCCGCGCAACGCTGCCACTGCCGCCACCGTCTTGCCCTGCAGGCTGCGATCGTGGGGGCAGTCCCAAATGACGACCCGATCCCACGCGCGTCGAAAGGGCACACCGCCAGGGCCAAAGCGCCCCAGGGGGTGCCAGGGATGAATGGTGCGCATGGTACGCTTGATGTCAGCCCGCCCCTCGGGCCTGCTCAGCACGCGGAGCAGTTCATCCGGCCCGTAGTGGTAGATCTGCAGAAAGCTGCTGGGACCCGCCGAGCCATCGGGAAAGGCCTCGCTATCCACGGTGATATCCACGCCCCGCGAGCGGGCCTGCTCGATAAGCTCCATCTTGAGCACATTATTGCCGAACACCGGGTATTTGCTCTGCATGTGGGACATCTGCGCGCGCACGCAACCCCGTTCGGCGATGGCGATGAACTCCCGTGTAGCCTCGATGTTCGTCTCGCGCTCGCCGCGAATGTGCGAGGTGTAGAGCGCGTCGTACTCGCCGACGACCTTGGCCAACGCGAGCACCTCTTCGGTATCGGACCAGCAGCCGGGAATGAAGACCAGGCCGGAGGACATGCCAAAGGCGCCCTCGTCGAGGGCCTGGCGCAACAGCCGCTGCATGGCCTCGATCTCAGCGGGGTTAGCCCGCCGGGCGTCCGCGCCCATCACGCACTGCCGCAACTGGTTGTGGCCTGCCAGTTGCACATAGTTGAGGCCCATCTTCTGCTCATCGAGCGCCGCGAGATAGTCGGCCATGGACCAGCACCCCTCAGGATGCCGGGCCTGCATCGCCTGGTGGGTTCCAAGGGTGCGCAGGGAGCCGCGCCGGAGCTGATCGGTGGCCGGGCCTTGCATGGGGGCTGGCGCACCGCCGCAGTTGCCCGCCACCGTCAGGGTGCAGCCTTGGATCAGCAGATTCAGCCCCATAGGGTGCTCGAGCGCGCTCCAGTCGGCGTGGCCGTGGATATCCACCCACCCCGGCGACACGCAGCGCCCCGTGCAATCGAGAGTGCGAACGGCCTCGGCGCCGGCCAGATCGCCGACGGCCACGATACGCCCTGTGCGCACGGCCACGTCGGCCCGATACATGGGACCGCCCAAGCCATCCACCACCTGACCGCCCTTCAGAAGCAAATCCAACATGATGTAGCCCCCTCGTCCTGCCATGATGCCTTCTGTGACTGGCCAGGCCCGCAGCTCGTGCCACCGCGCACGTGACCCGAACGTCGCCTCGCACATTCTATCAGAAGCGCGGCAGCTTGTGAACTGGCGTTTAGGCATTCGTACGTGGAACCTTCGCCCCGCCCCGCCGCGTCTATGGTATGAACCGCCCCAGCGCGGTCCGCCGACGCTCGCGCGCGGCGCGCGGGCATGGTAGAATGGCCCTACACGCTCAGGCCACGGCGGCCCGGACGCCAGCGGGGCGAGAGGAGGAGGCGCGGCCATGAAAAGATTACTCTGGTTGATGCTCGGTTGTGGCATCGGGCTGGTTCTCATCGGCCTGATCACCTGGAATCCCTTGCAGCGCCCCGAGGCGGGCGAGGTCACGCCCGGGCCCACCGCCACGGAGCCGGGGGCCCTGCCCTTGCCCAGCGCGACCGACGAGCCGCCCACGCCGGACGTGCAGCCGACCGAGCCGCCGGCCACCGTGGGTCCCACCGCCGCGCCCCTGAACCTCATCTGGCAGCGCGAGGGCGGCGTGGCTGGCCTCTGCGATCGCCTCACCCTCGACGCCGATCTGCGTGCGTCCTACGGGCCCTGCACCGAGACCGCGGCCCACGCCGCCCTGGACCCCGCCGAGGCCGAGTTCTATCGCGCCTACCTCGAGCGCTATGCCGGCTTTCAGTGGGACCGTGCCGAGGCGGCCGCCGGCGCCCAAACAGTGACGGTGCGGCTCTGGTTCGCGGGCCAGGGCGCGCGCGTGCCCGATGAGCCCGAACAGGCCGAGCTTGAGTCCTGGGTTACAGCGCTCTATGAGCGCCTCATCGGTGACCGTCGCCGCGAGGAGCTGATCGCTATGACGCGCGTCCATCTGGCGGCGCGTCTGGGCATCGCGCAGACTGCGCTGCAGACCCTGGCTGTGGAGGCCGTCACGTGGCCGGATACCTGTCTGGGTCTGACGGTGCCGGGCGTCTTCTGCGCCCAGGCCGCTACACCCGGTTATCGCATCACCTTGCAGGCCGCCGGCCGCCTCTATGAATACCGTTCCGACCTCTTTGGCTACATCTTGCCCGTCTTGCCGCCGCCCACCCAGGTGCCCACCGCTCTGCCCAGCCCCACGCTGCTGCCCAGCGCCACCCCCTGGCCCACCCACACACCGCGGCCCACGCCGACGCCCTGGCCTACCTATCCGACCGTGATCCTGGGGTGGCTGGGTGAGTACTATGCCAACCCCACCCTGGACGGCGCCCCCATCATGGTGCGCGACGATGCGGGGGTGCATTTCGACTGGGGCTATGACTCGCCCGCGGCGGTGGTGCCCCAGGACTTTTTCTCGGCTCGTTGGCGACGGCGCATCTACTTCAGCGAGGGGCGCTATGACATCCGTCTGGAGAGCGACGACGGGGCGCGCCTCTGGATCGGCGGCCGGTTGCTGCTCGACCGGTGGCACGGCGGGCACACCTCCGACGTCCTGGATGACATCTGGCTCTGGGAGGGCGAGCATGAGGTGGTGCTCGAATACTTTGAGCTGCAGGGCGTCGCCAAGGTGCATCTGGATTGGCAAAAGCAGCAGGATCGCCCCACTCGCACGCCGGTGATCACCGAGTGGCGGGCCGAGTATTTCAACAACCGCGAGCTTTCGGGCGATCCGCGCATCGTGCGCAACGAGAGCCAGATCTCCTTCGACTGGGGCGATGGCTCGCCCGCCAAGGAGATCGAGCGCAATCGCTTCTCAGCGCGCTTCAGCCGAGAGCTCAACCTGATCGCTGGGCCGTACCGCGTGCGCGCCGAGGGCGACGACGGTTTTCGCGTCTACATCGACGACACGCTGGTGATCGACCGCTGGGAGGAGGGCCCCGTGCGCGCCGAGCAGGTCGACCTGACCCTGGACAAGGGCATCCACAAGGTGCGGGTGGAGTACTTTGAGAACAG
>JAFGLK010000309.1 GCA_016928125.1 Anaerolineae bacterium | reverse complement strand
TGTTCGTCAACCAGGCCGAGTACGTCCCGCTCATCCGCGACCGACTGATTGATTTCATCCGCTGCCACATCTCGGACATTGGCGGGTTCAGCATGGCGCGCAAGTTGGCGGCCTTTTGCGAGTTCATGGGCGTGCGCACCGCCTGGCACGGCCCCGGCGACGTGTCGCCGGTGGGCCACGCGGCCAACATGCACCTGGACCTGGCCAGCTCGAATTTCGGCATCCAGGAGCTCTCGCTCTTCCACGAACGCACCCAGGAGGTGTTCCCCGGCTGCCCTGAGGTGCACGATGGCTGCATGTGGTGCAACGAGCAGCCCGGCTGGGGCGTCGACATCAACGAGGAGCTGGCGGCCAAGTATCCCTTCCCGGACCACCCCCTGAACGGGGCCTGGCCCGAGATCAGGCGTTGGGATGGGACGGTAATCAAGCCCTGACATCACAGTGGCGTGCTCGCCTGCCACAGATGGCGCGCTTGCCAGGCGCGCTCGCCATGCTGCCCACGAGCGCGCGTCGCCGGGGGTGGCCGTCACTGCACACTCAAAGGGTTCTGCCCACGCCCTGTCGCGGCTCTGTAGCCGCGGGCGGCGGCTTGACATCCCCTCGTCTGCTGTCCCATAATCGTGCCACGGAGCGCCTGCCTGCGCGGGCGCCCCGACATCCATACAGGGAGGCACCCGTCCATGCTACATTGTCGCCGACCCGCCGCGCGCTGGCTCTGGCTCGCGGTGGTCCCGGTTCTCGCCGCGCTGAGCCCCTTCGTGAGCCTGGCCGACGTCACCCTGCCCCTGCGCATTCGCGCGATCCAGGGCGCGGGCCACATCTCGCCCTACGCGGGCGAGGCGGTGACTACACAGGGCTTGGTCACGGTCGTGACCGGCAACGGCTTTTACCTGCAGGACCCCGACCCCGACGGCGATGACGCCACCTCTGAAGGGATTTATGTCTACCTGGGCGCGAGCCCGGCGGTCAGTCCGGGCGATCTTGTCACGGTCAGCGGCGTGGCCGCAGAGTACTACCGCGGCGGCTATGCCAGCGGCGAGCTCTCCCTCACTCAGATCGTGTCCCCCCAGATCGGGGTGATCTCCAGCGCCTATCCCCTGCCTGCGCCGGTTACGCTCGGCGCGGGTGGGCGCGTGCCGCCCAGCCAGGTGATCGACGACGACGCGTCGGGGGACGTCGAGACAGGCGGCTCGTTCGACGCCGCGAGCGACGGCATCGACTTCTACGAGAGCCTGGAGGGCATGCGGGTGCGCGTGGAGCAAGCCATGGTGGTCGGCCCCACCAACCGCTATGGTGAGATCGTTGTGGTGGGCGATGGGGGCGCGCTGGCCGGCCCACGGACCGCCCGTGGCGGCCTGCTGCTCCGCCCCGACGATCCCAACCCAGAGCGCATCATCCTGGACGACGCCCTGATGCCCCTGCCTGCCTACGATGTGAGCGCCGAGATCGAGTCGGTCGTGGGCGTGCTCGACTATGGCTATGCCAACTTCAAGCTGCTGGCCACCGAGCTGGGGGCAGGCGTGTTCGCCGCGCCGGTGGTAGCCCCCATCCCTGAGCCCTCTCCGGGGGAGCTGAGCGTGGCCACCCTCAACGTGGAGAACCTGGCCCCCGATGCACCCGCAGACAAACTGGCTGAGCTGGCCGACCAGGTCGTGCACCGGCTGCGCGCGCCCGACATCCTGGGGCTGCAGGAGGTGCAGGACAATAGCGGCCCGACCGATAATGGGGTGACCGCCGCCGATGCCACCTACACCGCGCTGATCGCGGCCATCGAGGCTGCGGGTGGACCCCGCTACGCCTGGTGCGATATCCCGCCGCTGGACAATCAGGACGGCGGTCAGCCGGGCGGCAACATCCGCGTGGGCCTGCTCTATCGCCCCGAGCGCGTGGCCCTGGTCGAGCGCCCCGGCGGCGATGCGTCAACGCCGACAACACCCATCTGGGGACCCGAGGGCCTCCAGCTCAGCCTGAGCCCAGGGCGCATCTCCCCAGACGATCCGGCCTTTCTGGAGAGCCGCAAGCCGCTGGCCGTCGAGTTCACCTTCGGCGGGCATCCGCTCTTCCTGATCGTCTGCCACCTGCGCTCGAAAAGTGGCGATGACGCGCTCTTTGGCCGTGTGCAGCCTCCGGTGGCCCACAGCGAGCTTAGCCGCCTGGCCCAGGCCCAAGCCATTCGCGGTTTTGTGGCCGACTTGCTGGCCTTCGACCCTCAGGCGCGGGTGGTCGTCCTGGGCGACATGAACGACACCGACTACTCGCCCGCCCTGCAGGCGCTGGCCGGCGACCGCCTGTCCAACCTGCTGGCCGAGCTCCCCTTGGACGAGCGCTACACATATATCTACGACGGCAACGCCCAGGCCCTGGACCATATCCTGGTCTCCGACGCTCTGGCCAGCGCGCCCCATCAGACGTACATCGCCCGTGCCAACGTAGACGCGCCCTACACGGACCGTCCTACCGACCATGAGCCGGTGCTGGCCCGTCTGTGCTTGGGCGGATTGGCGCCCGAGCTGAGCGCCCGCGCTGATCCGCCTCGCCTCTGCCCGGGCTGGCGCCTGACCTACCACGCGACCCTGACCAACCCGAGCGTCTGCCAGGCGATGCAGGGCGTGAGCGTGTCGATGTCCCTGCCCTCGGGCACCTGGTTCGGCGGCGCGCCCGAGGATCTGATGGGGCCCGCAGCCCGCTATGATGCCCAGACCGACACGGTCACCTGGCAGATCGAGGCGCTGCTGCCGGGGGAGAGCGTCGACTTTGGCGTCACCCTGCGCACCTACACCACCCTAGCGGACGGTGTCGTCCTCAGCGCCACCTTTGACGCGCAGGCCGCACGCCCGCTCGTCCAGGCCCGCGCCAGCGCAGAGGCGGTCGTGGACCGTGCGCGCTGTGAGCCCACCCCCACGCCGACCAGTACGTCGGGTCCAACAGCGACGCCGAGCCCCACGCCCAGCGCCACGCCAACTCCCACCGCCACCGCACCGGCGCGGATGCGCCTCCTTCTGCCGCTGATTTTGCGCCGAACCGCGACGCTGCCCGCACCCCACCTTTTGCCAATCCAGAACGCCAGCGGTGAGGGGAGCTATGCCGTCGAGTGGACCGCTGTCGCTGGCGCCGCCGCCTACCGCCTGGAGGAGGCCCGGGACGACGGCCTCTGGGCCATGGTCTATGCCGGCCCTGCCCTGCGCTTCCTCGCGCTGGAGCGCCCCACCGGCCACTATGCCTATCGCGTCCTGGCCGAGGACGGCGCCCGCGTCAGCCCCTGGAGCAATGTCGAGGTCACCGATGTGGTCGGCTCGCCGCCCAGCGAGCTGCCCCAGCCGCCCGGCGAGCCCGAGCCGGCTGAGGGCCTGGTCGTAGTGCAAGTCATCAACGACACGCCCTATGGTCTGCGCGTGGAGCTGGCC
>JAFGLK010000044.1 GCA_016928125.1 Anaerolineae bacterium | reverse complement strand
GCCGAGGCCCTGGGGATGACGCTCAATGAGCTGAGCCTTCAGTTGTGGGGTGGCAGAAGCCTGGCCGATCTGGCCGAACGGGCCGGGGTGAGCCTGGATGACGTCCAAAGCGCCATCGAGACGGCGCGCCAGGAGGTCATGCGCCAGGCCCTCGCTCAGGCGGTCGAGGATGGCCGCATGACGCAGGAGCAGGCCGATTGGATCCTGGAGGGCCTGGAGCAAGGTTTTGGCCCCCGCGGCGGCATGATGGGGCGGGGCACGCCTCATGGTGGCTTGCGGGGCGGCCGCGCTCCACGTGGTCAGGGGAATGCACCCGACTCGGGCACGGGATTCCCCGGTCTTCAGATGCCTGGCGCCGAATCAGCCTAAGGAGGTGAACACCATCTGAACGCCAGGCACAGGCGCAGTGGTCCGAGGGATCCTCTGGTCGCTCTTGGTCATCGGATAGGTTTGGGACACCGGATTGTCTGCGCCTGCTACCCACTCTCCCTCGAGAGGCCCGCCCTGACCCCTGGGACGGGCCTCTCCGTCCGCATGCCCCCATACACACTCTGCGCGCATTGGATGATGCGTCATGCGGCCTCGAGCGGCCACTGGCCGGGCGGTGTCATAGCCAAAGTCGACCTACCTGGGAGGGAATGTGTAGCTCGAGGGGGCTGCCTGCGGCGATCTCAATACCCCAGTTCGCGCAGTTGTTCCTCTGACATGCCAAAGTGGTGGCCGATCTCGTGAATGACCGTGCGCTGGATCGCGGCGACCAACTGCTGAGGGTCGTTAGCCTGCATCTCGAGGGCTCGCTGAAACAGGGTGATGCGGTCCGGTGGCGTCAAGTGATAGCCTCGACCTCTGCGGGTGAGGGGCACTCCCTCGTATAGGCCGAGGAGCAGCCCACTCCGGCCGCGCTGGCGCTGCACGCTCTCGATCTGCCCCCGAGAGGGCCACGGCGCAACCAGGATGGCGACGTTGTCCATCTTCGCCTCGACCCAGTCAGGCAACGAGGCAAGCGCTTCATCGACCAGATGCTCAAAAGCCTCCGCGGAAAGCCGGATCATGGTCTCATTCTCTCCAACAAGGTCAACCGAGGGGCGTCTCTCTGCAACACGTGAGTGGCCATCATATAGCCTCATTGCCAGACTCTGGCACGACCACCAGCGTTGTCTCTTGGCTGTAGGTCACCATGCCCGGCCGGGCACCCTTGATCGGGCGCACATGCCGCCGTTGGGTGATGTCGACGCGCACCTGGGTCTCGTGACGAGCGGCCGAATAGTAGGCCGCGAGCTGAGCTGCCCTCCGCAGCGTCTCATCGTCTGGCGGGGCGGCGGCAAGCTTGACGATCACATGACTCCCGGGCACACCGTGCGCATGCAGCCAAAGATCATCGGGCCGCGCATCGCGAAAGGTGATCTGGTGGTTCTGGACGCTATTCCGCCCCACGAGGATCAGGTCGCCCGCCTGAGTGTGCACACGCAACGGGGCGCTGGCAGGCGGCCTGGAGGTCCTTCCCTGCCTGGGTAGATAACCCGCCTGGCGTAGCTCGCCTTCAACCTCGTCCAGTTGGGCGCGGTCTTGAGCCAGATCCACCTCGGTTGCCAGTTGGCGCAGATAGTCCCGCTCGAGCCTGGTTTGAGCGATCAACTCGGGCACCTGCTCCGTCGCAGAACGGATCTTGCGGTATCGCTGGAACAAAGCCTGGGCGTTCTCCGCCGGCGAGAGGGCTGGGTCGAGCGAGATGCGCAGACAATCTTCCCTCCAGGTGTCGTCTGCCAACCCAAGCTCGACCGGATCGACGACGAGCTCAGATTGGCCGGGCGCGATGCTCCAAGCCAGTGCCAGAATCGCGTTGCCCTGCATTTGGAGGCTGGGCAGCTCGCGCTCAGCGGCCAACGCTCTGTGCAGAGCCGCAAGCTTGCCTTCCTGGCGTTCCAGGCCCTCCTGGATCAAGCTATTCAGCCGCGCTCTGGCCTCCTGGTAGGCATCATAGGCGCTATCGGCATGCCACACCCGCAGGATCGCGGCGCTCATCGAGGCCACGGGCTCCCGTCGCGCATAGTGACGAGGCTCATAGGGCGCGAATGCCCGCGGCTCGCCCGCCTCATTCAGGCCGATATGCGGCTCCCACACGCCGTCATCGGTCCGATGTATCAGCTCCGCCAGGACCTGGGCCAGGCTGCGATAGGCCTCCTCATCCAAGGGTACGTCAGGCTCGATGGCGCCTGTGGCGCGATACACGACCTCGCGGGCCATAAAGGGACTGAGGCCGCGAATCTGGCTCACCAAGCGCCGCCAGACCGGCCCGCTGGCCGCCTCGAGCAGCTGCCTGAGCCTGGCTGTTGAGAGCCCAAGGGGATGCTCTTTCTCCTGAGGCGGTGGAGGCACATAGAGCTGGTGTGGCAGGATGGTGCGGTAGCGGTTGATCGAGGCCGGCACGCGCTTGAGCGCGTCCAGGATGGTGCCCTGCGCATCGGTCAGGATCACATTGCTCAGGCGGCCCATCACCTCACAGATGAAAACCGCCTCACCCTCAAGGCCGCTGAAGCTGAAGCGCAGCAACCGCTCAAAAGGCGGCTGCTCGATGCCCTGCAGTCGCGCGCCATCCAAATGCTTGCGCACCAGGAGCAACACAGGGCTGGGCTTTTCGACGCCGCGACGCGGCTTTTCCTCCACCAGCAAGGGGCCGGCGGCATGAGTCTCTGCGCTGAGCAGGAGCTGCTGCCGCTGGCCGGCATAGATCTCCAGTCCCAGCGAGAGATCGCTGGGTTGCACCACGCGCTGCACTCGCCCCCCGAGCAGCGCTTCGCGCAGCTCGTCGCAGAGTGCGGTCAGGGTCAGCGTGTCGATGTCCATGACCTGCGGCCCTGAAGGTAGGATGCCCAGAGAAAGGGGGGCAAGTGGTTTGCG
>JAFGLK010000308.1 GCA_016928125.1 Anaerolineae bacterium | reverse complement strand
CTACACCTCGATGCCCGCGCCGGTGACCAGGTGCTTGCGGTACTCGTCTGGCAAGGATAAAAGACCGAGATGCTCGCTCAGCAGGGCGCCGCGCACGCCCGAGATGTCCACTCTGTTTCGGATCAACCCGGTGTAGATGCCCGCCCGGCTCACGTTGCCGATCAGGATGGCGCCCACCAGATGGTTGCTCTGGATCACCAGGCGTTTGTAGTGCCGCCGGTGCTCGTCCAGGTCCACCAACACGTCAAACCCGTTGCCGTCCACGTTGCCGTTGCCGATAGACATGCCCGTCACGCCGCAGACCTCCACGGCGTTCATGGCCACGCCGCCCGCGTCAGGGCGCTCCACGCCCACCATGTGGGCGCCAGCGATGGCCCCCTGGCGATAGGCGTTGGGCCAGATAGCCACGGTGCGGTTCAGATCCACCACCAGATCATAGGCCTCGGCCACGTCGCCTGCGGCGTAAATGTCGAGCTCCGACGTTGAGATGCTCCCAAGGAGAGCACCCGGCTGAACAGCCCGCGAGGCGCGCATGTACTCGTCCACTACGATGCCGCGATTCACCTGGAGCCCAGCCGCCTCGGCCAGGCTGGCGTTGGGGCGCACGCCGATGCCGAACACCAGCATCTGGCAGGGGATGACCTGGCCATCGCGGAGAGTAACCTGCGCGATGCGCGCGCCGTCGGACGCCCCGATCTCAGAGAT
Source organism: Anaerolineae bacterium (assembly GCA_016928125.1). Next base: position 2,418 of record JAFGLK010000308.1, on the reverse strand, counting down.
CGTGTTCTCGGTGAGCACCTGCACGCCTGCGGCCGTGAGAAGCTCGGCAAGCATCCGCGAGCCCGTCTCGTCCATGGCGGCGCTCAGGATGCGCGGAGCCAGCTCGAGCAGAGTGACGCGCATGCCGCGCTTCATGAGGGCATCCGTGGCCTTGAGGCCGATCATGCCGCCGCCCACCACCACCGCGCGCTCCACCAGTCCCGCCGCGATGTCGTCGTGGATCCGCTTGACCTCGTCGTAGCGGGTAAAGGTGTAGACGCCAGGCATGTCGACGCCAGGCACGCGCGGCACGATGGGAGCGCCGCCGGTGGCGATCAGCAGCTTGTCATAGCGGTAGAGCTTGGGTGCCTCGGCCCGATCCACGGTCTCGGCGGCAATGGTATGGGCCTCGGGGTCGATGGCTGTGACTCGGGTGCCCAGGATCGGCTGGACGTTGTGCTTGGTATAAAAGTCGGCGGTGCGATAGAGCACGCGTTTCTGGTCGACCTCTCCGGCCAGGAAATGGTCGAGCAGGGGCCGCGAATAGATGCCGTGCGGCTCCTCGGAGAAGATCAGGATCTCGGCGCACTGGTCGTATTGGCGGATGGACTCGACGGCGCCCACGGCCGTGGCCGAATTGCCGATGATGATTACGCGCATGGATGCACTCCTTGCTACACCTCGACCTCTTCGTAGGTGAGGGCCTCGTTTGGGCAGTGAGCCACGCAGGCGGGCAGCTCCGAGCCGTAGCACAGGTCGCACTTGCTGGCGATGTGGGTGCCGGCCAGGTTCTGCTGGATGGCGCCGGAGGGGCAGACCATCACGCACATCCAGCAGCCCACGCAGCGGTCCTCGTCGCACACCACGGCGCCCGTCAGCTCATCGCGGTGCATGGCGCCCGACACGCAGGCCTCCAGGCAACTCGGCTCCAGGCATTGGCGACACTGGAGCGCAAACGAAACCGGGCCGTTCTCCTCGACCACTACTCGCGACATCAGGCCCCCGCGCTCGACCTTGTAGGCCTTGACGATATCTCGGGAAGCGGAGTGCTGGACCAGGCAGTGCACCTCGCACAGCCGACAACCGATGCAGTGCTCTTCATGGACGACGATGCGTTTCATGCTCTATCTCCTCGGAGTTCACCGCATAAGCTCCAAGGCACTAGGAACCACAGAAGCTATCTTCTTCGTGTCTCTTTGTGTCTTGGTGTTGACTCTTTCACATCCCGGCTGCGCGGATGCCCAATGCGTCCAGTTCGACCTGATGCAAGCTTACGCCGCGCAGATGGTCACGGTTGCCGCGCAGGCTCTCGATCGAATTGATGCCCATGCCGCCCATCATCTCCTTGATCTCGAGCGACCAGGCGCGCAGCAGGTTGACCAGCCGTCGCTCGCCGATGTTGGGATTGAGGCGCTTGGTCAGATAGGGGTCCTGGGTGGCGATGCCCCAATTGCACTTGCCCGAATAGCAGTTCTGGCACAGATGGCAGCCCAGGGCCACCAGAGCCGAAGTGGCAATGTAGACCGCGTCGGCGCCCAGGGCGATGGCCTTGACCACATCGGCGCTGTTGCGGATGCTGCCAGCGGCGACCAGCGAGGCTCGATGGCGAATGCCCTCGTCGCGCAAGCGCTGGTCCACAGCGGCGATGGCCAACTCGATGGGGATGCCCACGTTGTTACGCACCATGGTGGGCGCCGCGCCCGTGCCGCCCCGGAGGCCGTCGATGGCTACGATGTCGGCCCCTGCGCGAACGATGCCGCTCGCGATGGGAGCCACATTGTGCACCGCCGCCACCTTCACCGAGACGGGCTTTTCATAGCTGGTGGCCTCTTTCAGGGCATAGATGAGCTGGCGTAGGTCCTCGATCGAGTAGATGTCGTGATGAGGCGCCGGCGAGATCGCGTCGGTCCCCTCGGGGATCATGCGCGTACGCGAGATGTCAAACGAGACTTTCTCCCCAGGCAGGTGCCCACCGATGCCGGGCTTGGCCCCCTGGCCAATCTTGATCTCTAGCGCCGCCACGGCGTTGAGGTAGTTGAGATGCACCCCGAAGCGGCCTGAGGCCACCTGGGCGATGGTATTCGGGCCATACTCGTACAAGCTGGGATGCAGGCCGCCCTCGCCGGTATTGTAAAAAGTGCCCGACTTGGCCGCCGCGCGGGCCAGCGAGAGGCAGGCGTTGTAGCTGATCGAGCCGTATGACATGGCTGAGAACATGATCGGGATCTCCAGCTCGAGCTGGGGCGAGAGCTGCGTGCGTAGGTCAGGGCCACTCGCCTCCTCATCCCCGTCGCCAAAGGCCAGCAGCTCGGGCTTGGCACCCAAGTAGGTCTTGAGCTCCATGGGCTCGCGCATGGGGTCGATAGAGGGGTTGGTGACCTGGGAGGCGTTGAGCACCATGTGGTCCCAGTAGATGCGGTAGGGCTGGTCGCAGCCCAT
>JAFGLK010000005.1 GCA_016928125.1 Anaerolineae bacterium | reverse complement strand
GTCGCCGCACCCAGGCCACGTTTTGTGGTGCTGGAGGAGGAGCCCGCTCTGGCGCACATGCTAGACCGTTACATGGACAGTGCCGAGATTGTGCCGACCCGAACCTGGGAGGGGGCGCTTAGGGAGCTGAGCAAGACCCCCGCCCAGGCCTTGTTGGTGAATCAGGTTGTGTCGCTAGGCGCCTGGTCGCCGGAGAGATCAGCGTCGCTACCCTTTGGCACGCCGGCCATCATCTGCAGCATCCCCGGTCTACATGAGATGATCCGGGCCTATGGCGTGAGCGATTACCTGGTCAAACCGATCAGCCGCGAGAGCCTGCTGGCGACGCTGGCCCAAGTGAATGGCGCTGTGGAGACGGTGCTTATTGTCGACGATGAGCCGGAAGCTCTGCGCCTCTTTCAGCGCATGCTCCACTCTGCGGAGAGGCCCTACCGCGTGCTCACGGCCACAAATGGCGAAGAGGCCCTGCAATGGATCAAACGAGAGCGACCCGACGTCATTCTGCTGGACCTGGTCATGCCCGAAATGGATGGCTATCGCCTGCTCAATCTTCGCAATGCAGATCCCGACCTGCGCCACATCCCGGTCATCATCATCTCAGCCCGCGATCCCGCAGGGCAGCCCATCGTTAGCAACGCCTTCAGTCTGGTATGCGGTGGGGGGCTCTCCATGGCGCAGCTGCTGGCCTTTGTCGAGGCGGTTACGTCGATTGCAGGGCCTGAGCGGCGATCTGCGCATCCAGTGCCGCCAGAAAAGCTGCTCGACTGATCGGCTTCCTCATGAATCCCGCTGCTCCCAGAGCGAGGGCCAGATCCTCCTGTGGGAGCACCGTGCAGACGATCACAGGTACTTGCCGCAGCCGCGGGTGCGTGCGAAACTGTCCCAGAAGCTCCCAGCCATCCTTTGTGGGGAGCATCAGATCGAGCACGATGACTTGCGGAAGCAGCCCCTCGGCGAACTGGAGGGCGACCCCAGGTTCAGCCGTTCCCATGAAGCGATAGCGGCTGCCGGCCAAGTAGCGCTCGAAGAGCTGCAACGCATCGGCGTTGTCATCAATCACCAACACGGGTATGCACTGCTCCACCGGCAGGGAGAGGATGGCGCAGATTGACCCGCGGTCGCCAGGAGAGCTGATCTTTACCACGCCTCCGGAGAGAGCGATCAACTCTCGGGCTGCCTTGATGTTCTCTCTGTCCTGATCCGAAAGGCTCACGGGCTTCGCCCGCCCGGTGGGCACTGGCTCAATTCGCACCGAGAGCTGATCCGCCTTCTGCTCCAGGCTGATGCGGATCGTGCCTTCGTTGACGCGACGTATCGCCACGGAGAGCAGGTTCAGAAGCGCATGCCGCGTTGCGATAGGCTGCACGGCTAGCTTGGGCAGATTCTCGGGCAAGTCGCACTCGATGCGCACGGCCGTCTCTCGCGTCAGCGGCGCCAACGTCTCCAAGGCCGAAAGCAGTAGATCGCACAGATCGGTCGCCTCGTTGGGCGCATCTCGGCGCAGACGCGCCAGCTCTTCCTTGCGAGAAAGGGACTTGGCGTCGGTCGTTGTTGATGGATCGGCCTCGGGGGACGTCGCGCCGATCTGTAGACCATACTGGCTGTGAAGCAGATCAGCCAGGGCCTCCAAAGCTAAGGGATGGAGGCGGCGTAACTGGCGCGGGCTGATGTTGAGATTGAGGGCGACATTGGCCTGGGCAAATCGCCCTACATAGCGCTGCGAGAGCAATTGGTAGTAGCGCCAGGCGTTCGAGTCGACCGGTACCTCCGCCGAGGGTCTCAGCGCCTCGATGGCCTCGACAAGTCGCCGGCGCAGCGCCACCGCCGGACGCGCCTGATGCTCAAGTTGGAGCCAAGGGATGAAGGGGCTCTTGCCTAGCTCTACCGGGTCGTACAGGTGTCCCAAGGCTTGCGCCAGGTGGTCCAGAAGCGCGGCCTGCGATGCATCTGTGTCCGCCCAGTGTCCATCGAACGTCCACCTATCGGCCAATTCACCCTCCTCAGGGCTGGGTTGCATGCTATAATTGAGATGCGGGTCATGAACTGATCGGAAGGTGTGTTTACCACACGTTGGCCCCGGTCAGCAGAATGGTCCTCCCTGTCCCTAACCATAGCACACTCGCCCTTGTGGTGCAAAGGCTGGGCGCACCGTGCACAGCAGCCCGATGGTGTCTGTGCCAGGCCGGAACTCTCCGGCTGTGAGTGCTGCAGATATGTTGGTCGTAGACAGGATCGAGGAGGCTGCCTATGCACGAACGCTGTTAGTGCCGCCGTTCATCCTTGGCTATCAATCTGTTCTGCGGTAACCTAGTTTCGGAGGAGAATGGACATGGCAACGATCACTACTCGTCGTGCGTTTCTAAAGGCGGCGGCCGCGCTGTCGGCCACCGCGCTGGCGGCATGCCAACCCAAAGTCGTGGAAGTGACGCGGGTTGTCGAGAAGGAGGTGGAAAAGGTCGTCAAGGAGACTGTAGTCATCGAGGGCACACCCCAGGTGGTGGAGAAGGTTGTCAAAGAGACAGTGGTGGTCCAGGTGAAACCCACCGTGGCGGAGAAGGTGACCATCCGCTTCCACGAGGGTATCCGGCCGGCAGACACGGGACGCGCCGAGCAGATCTTTGCCCAGTTCGCGGAGGAGAACCCGGGCATCGAGATCAAGAACGAGCCGCTGCCCGAAAACTGGCCCGACAAGACCCTGGCCATGATGGCGGCGGGCACCGCACCCGATGTGCAGCGCGGCTATGGCGATCCCATGTACGCCTTTGTGTCCCGCAATATGTTCACCGACCTGCAGCCCGCCATCGAGCGCGACCTGACCCAGGCCGATATCGACGACTTTGTCAAGCCGCAGTTTGACTTTTTCTCGTTCGGCAAGCCCGGCAAAAAGTTCGCGATGCCCATGTATTGCGGCACCTCGGCCTTTCTCTACAACAAGGGCATGTTCGACGAGTTCGGCATCGCCTATCCGGACAACGAGTGGGATTGGACCACGGGGCTTGAGATCGG
>JAFGLK010000307.1 GCA_016928125.1 Anaerolineae bacterium | reverse complement strand
CGACGTCGGTCTGCGCGGTGATCGAGATGCTCTGTCCGGCGATCACCCAGAGCTCAGCGGCCATGGTCTCCAAGGGGCCGACCAGGCTGAACTCGGGTGCGGGGGCGCGCTCGAGCAGCTCGACGCGGTCGGCCAGGCGCGTGCCATCGGGCGCCAGGCGGCCCTCCACGGCCACCCAGTCGCCCAGGTGGGGATCGCCCAGGATGAGCGTGCCCGCATGGGTCTGGAAATCCTGCCCGCCGATGCGCCAGACGGCGCCGATGGCCTCCACACGGCCCTCACCGTAGACGCGAAAGATGGGCTGGTCGGGCGGGCTCTCGGGCTCGACCAGGGTGGCCTGGCCGGCGACGACCACGACGCTGACCTCCAGATGGGTCACCTCCACGGCGCCCTCGGCCACGGCGAAGCGCGTGCCCGCCTCGGCGCTGACATGGACCTGAAAGTGTGTCCCCAGGGCTGCGCCGCTGCCCGCAGGCGTGTGCACGACATAACGGCCGTCGGGCGCGGGCGTCACGAGGTGGTCGCTCTCGCCGCGCCACTGGCGCAGCTCCACCCGGCGCGCACCGGTGTCAGGCAGCAGGCCGAGCGCCTCCAGCGACAGCTCGCTCTCAGGGCCCAGCCGCGCAGAACTGCCGTCATGGAAGGCCAGGCGCACTCCCGAAAGCGCCCCGGTGCGCACGCGCCAGCCAGCGCCCACGACCTGACCCGAGTCGGCCAGCTCCCACGGCCCCTCATCGCGCTGCACCTGCACCAGGCCGCGGCTGTCTCTCAGGACCGCGTCCTCCGCGGTCATCGGCCGGAGCACGGCGGACAGGTAGGCGGCGCGGGTGGGCTCTACGGCGGCGCTCAGCGCCGGAGCGCTGCTGGGGGCGGGCGCCGATGGGCTGGCCGCTGAGGCCCCCGACGCAGGCGCGGCGACCGCCAGTCGCGGTGACGCGGCGCGCGTCGCCGCGGCCAGTGTTGGCGCAACGGTGGCCGGTTGGGCGCTCGGCTCTAGCTTTTCTATGGGCGCCACGGCCACGGGCGCGGGGGTGGCGCCATCGTTCCGCGCCGCCCGCCAGGCCAGGCTCGCCCCGACGAGCGCCACAGCCAGCAGCAGAGCCAGGGCCAGGCCGCGAGCCAGAGGCGTCTGGGGCACGACGGCCTGCCAGAAGGGGCGTCGTGCGGGTTCGGCGCCAGCCGGCGCAGGCGAGGCTTGACGCCTCCCGTGGGGTACGGGCGCGAGCTGGCGAGCAGCCAGGCTCAGCAGGCGGGCGCGCTGGCCGGCGACGGCGCCGCGATCGCGTGCAGGCGTGGGCGCGTCGCCCAGGCTGGCAGCCAAGGCGAGCAGCTCGGCCTCGTCGTCCGGCAGCATCGCTTGACAATCCGCCAGGCGCTGGCCAGCCTGAAGCCGGTTCCATTGTTCTTCGAAACGGTCCTCAATCGCTCTCATGGCTGCGCTCACCTTCTAGGCTTCTTCCAACGCAGCGCGCAGGGCCACCAGCCCGCGGTGCTGCAGCGACTTGATGGCGGAGACACTGCGCCCCAGTGCGGCCGCCACCTCCTTGAGGGAGAGGCCCACCAGGAAGCGCATCACCACCACATCTTGCTGCACCGGATCGATGCGAGCCAATGCGTGCTTGATGCGCTCGATGCTCAGACGCTCCTGAACGATCACCATCGGATCTCCCCCGTCTCCGCCGAGAGTCGGCTCGACCTCGGGCAGAGGCACCAGCTCCGGCCCATCCTGCGAGCGGTGATGATCCACCAGCAGGTTATGGGCGATGCGATAGAGCCAGGCGCGAAAGGGCGCTCGTCCCGGCCGATAGCTGGGCAGGGCCCGCAGCATGCGCGCGAAGACGTCGCCGGTAAGGTCCTCGGCGAGCGGCTCGTCGTGCAGGCGAGACCACAGGTAGCGATAGATGGACTCCTGATGGCGGTCGTACAGATGACCCAACGCCTCCAGGTCGCCGGCTTGGGCGCGCATCACCAACTCCTTGTCGCTCACTTCAGCCACGTGGCATCCTCTCTCCCTAAGCTCAAGCCGCGCTGGGGCGCGCGCCGTGGACATGGCCTTGTGGGCCGCTGCCAACCTGCCTTGAGCTTGCCGCTCGAGCGGGACGGGTGCTCACCCATATGAACGTGTGGGCGCGGAAAAGGATTCAGGCTTGGCGGCGCGCTGCACCAGCCCGTCGCTTTGCCCCGAAGCGCGCCCTGGGGTATAGTTTGGCAGATCGTGACGCGACGGGATGCGGCCGCGTGTTGCCGCGGCGCGCGGATCGTGCTCTGTCTGTGATAGTCGATCTGCGAAAGAGAACTGAGAGAGAACAACACCCATGCAAACGACGATTCTCGAACAGGAGCCCATCCTGCTGGCCGGCATGAGCTACTTTGGCAACCCCTTTGTCCAGCCCGAGGAGGGCGGCGAGGTCCCGATCCATCGCCTGTGGGCGCGCGTGGTGGCCTTCCTGGAACTCAACCCCGATGCGCTGCCGCCCCTGGTGGCGCCTGGGGTAGTGTATGAGGTGCACGTGCCCCACACCAAGGAGCGCGAATCGGGCCGTCACGAGGCCTTTGTGGGAGTCGAGGTGGCGACGGTGAGGGGCTTGCCCGTGCTTCTCCAGGCCAAGATGCTGCCCGCCAGGCTCTACCTGCGCGTCCTGTTGCAGGGCAGGGAGATCGTCAGCGATTGGTTCGACCCGATCGTCCAGGACTGGCTGCCCAAGGCGAGACATCGCCTGGCCGACTCGTTCAGCTACCAGCGCTACGACCACCGGTTCAAGGGCGGCGACCGACTGGCCGAGTCCGAGATGGAGGTCTATGTGCCGGTCGAGCCGGTCAGGTAGGAGACCATGATCGGGCGCTAGCCCTGGAATGCTTGAAAGGCTGCCGCCAAGCCCTGGGGCAGCAGGAAATAGGGCCGGGCCAGGCCCTCCACCGGATAGGCCAACCCCAGCCGCTGCAGCGCGCGCGCGGGCGGCGCATAGTGGAGCGAGTCGCCGCCTCCGTAGCGCGCGCTCAAGGCCTGCCGGATGGCGCGCAGATCGCCAGAGGTGCCGCCCTGGGCCACGATCAGCTCGAGCAGGGCCAGGTCGTGCTCGTCCAGCTTGGCCAGGGCCGCCTCATAGTAGCCATCGGCCCCGACTACCTCAGCCAACTGGGTCAGCAAGGCGGCGCGCCCGACGGCCAGGGGCGTATCCTGGGGCCACAGCTCGTAGAGCTGCACGCCGCGCTGCATCTGAAGCAGCTCGCCGGTGCTGAGCAGGTTCAGGCAAAAGGGCAGGGGCATCTCGAGCACATTGTCGCGCAGCCGCTCGAGCTGGAAGCTGGCCTCCTCGATGGAGCAGCCCAGCACCTGGATGTCCTCCAGGGCGCACGGCCCCAGCCCCTTTTCCGCGCAGAGCGCAAAGGTGGGGTACTCGCTGGCCACAAAGCCGCTCAGGGCCATGCCGACGGTGTCCACCGCCACCGGATTGCGCCCCGCGATGAGGGTATCCAGCCGAATCCAGTTGCCGGCGCCATCGCCGCCCTCCAGGGCGTCCACGATCGCCAGGTGGGTGGGCACGGCCGCATTGATGGCGCACACCGACTGGGCCACGCTGGGCTGGTGGATGCCCAGCTCCGTGCCCACCTCGCCGGGCCGGGCGAAGAAGGGGTGCTCCTTGCTGATCTCGGCCGAGTTCTTGTTGTGGCCATAGTAGCGGGCGCCATAGAGGCCAAAGAGGTTCTTGAGGCTGAGCGACATGGGCGAGGCGCCCCACAGCTTGAAGACGGGCAACGAGATCAGCACATCGCTCTCGACCACCGTGCGCGGCACCATCACGTGGTCGCGGCCCAAGCCCTCAGGGACGGGGGTCGCGAGGCCCTCGTCCACGTTCAGATCCACCACGCGGGCGCCATAGCGCGCTGCGATGCGATCGATCCCCATGAAGCGATAGCAGTAGCTGGTATAGTAGTCGCCCGAGCTCTCGGCGATGACGATCTGGCTAGCCGCGGCGGCGGACGCCAGGCGCACCAGCGCCTCGACCAGCTCGGGATGGGTGACGCCCTGATCGGTGGGCACGATGGTGTAGTTGGGCTTGACCACCACGCGGCTGCCGGGCGGGATGAGGGTCTCCAGCGGCCCGAGCCATTCCACGACGCGCTGGAGCGCCTCGTCCAGACGCTGCTCCTCGACCTTGACGATGGCGACACGTTCCTTGGGCATCAAACGTTGCTCCTCCGCGTGGCGATGGGTGTGTGTGGGTGCGGGTTCATTGTAGACGGGCCGGGGGCGCCGGTCAACTGAGAGCGGCGGGGGCATGCCGACGTGGACGTCGGCGCTCCAGTGGGCGATTGGCTTGAT
>JAFGLK010000306.1 GCA_016928125.1 Anaerolineae bacterium | reverse complement strand
TCCTGAGCCAGCAACTCTGCATGCGTCCCGCACTCTACGATCTCACCGCCATCGATCACCAGGATCTTGCTGGCACGCTGCACCGTCGCCAAGCGGTGGGCGATCACGAGCGAGGTCCTCCCCGACATGAGCTGTTCTAGCGCATCCTGTATCAGCCCCTCGGTGCGCAGATCCACGCTCGAGGTGGCCTCATCCAAGATGAGGATAGCTGGAGAAGCGAGGATGACCCGCGCCAGACAAACCAGCTGACGCTGACCCAGCGACAGGTTGGTCGAGCCTTCCTGAATCTCTGTATCATAGCCATCGGGCAGATCGGCGATGAAATCGTGGGCATTGGCCGCCTTGGCCGCCGCCATGATTTCCTCTCGAGTGGCCTCTGGCCGCCCGAAAGAGATGTTGTAAGCGATGGTGCCCTGGAACAGGAAAGGTTCCTGGGGCACCACGCCCAGCTGCTGGCGCAGCGAGGCGATCCGGATGTCGCGGATATCGATGCCATCGATCAAGATGCGCCCCTCGCTCAACTGGTAGAAACGCATCAACAGGCTGGCGACCGTCGTCTTGCCCGCGCCGGTGGGTCCCACCAGGGCGATGGTCTCGCCCGGCTCGATCTCAAAGCTCACATGCTTGAGCACAGGCGTGTCCTCGATATAGTGAAAGCTGGCGTCCTCGAATTCGACCCGGCCTTCCACCTGGGTAAGCTCGACTGCGTCAGGGGCATCCTGAATGGCAGGTTCCATGTCCAGGATCTCGAGCACACGCTCGCCACCGGCCATGGCCGCCTGCCAGGTATTGTAGATCATGCTCAGATCGAGAACCGGCTGGAAGAGGCGCGAGATATAGGTCAAGAAGGCCACGATCACGCCCAGGGTTAACGCCCCACTCGCCACCGCACGCCCACCGAACCAGAGCACGGTGCAGGTAGCTACGATGCTGAGCACCTCCATGACCGGCGTAAAGATCGAGGAGAGCTTGACGGCCTCCATACGCGCTTCGCGATTCCCGCGGTTGATGTCGTCGAACTCCCGGCTCATGCGATTCTCTTCAGAGAAGGCCTGGATCACCCGCATCGCTTGAAGGTCCTCGGCCAGGCGGCCGGTGAGAATGGCGATCCTCTCACGGGTGCGCCGATAGGCCGGCCGAGCGTAGCGGCCAAAGATAATTGTGGCGATGATCATCAAGGGGAGAATGGTGAACGTGAGCAAGGCCAGCCGCACATTGATGGCCAACATCACGATGATGATGCTGATCAGGATGACAAAATCGCTGATCATGGCGATGATCCCGTCCGAGAGCAGCTCGTTGATCACACCGACGTCGCTCGAGATGCGTGAGATGAGCGATCCCGTGCCATACTCATCGAAATAGCTCAGGGAGATCCTCTGGTAGTGGGCGAAAAGCTGGTCGCGCATGGTGCGCAGGACCTCATTGCCCACTTTGCTCAGCACAAAACGCTGGCGCCACGTGCTGATGAAATCCACAGCATAGGCCGACAGGGTCAGCAAGCCCATCCACATCAGGCCTTGGGCGTCCCCCACTGTGATATAGTCATCGATCGTCCTTTTGATCAGGTAGGGGGTCAGCAAGGCCATACCTGAACTGACGAGCATCATCAGGAAACCAAAGGCCATCTCGCGCTTGTAGGGGGCCAGATATCCCAACAGCCGCTTGGTGATCTTCCAATCGAAAACCTTCCCGCGCACTTCGTCATGGTAGTCCCGCATGTGCACGTGCGGTGTATGTGTGACGTTTGGGCTGAAACTTAGACCCATGATTACCTCCTGGCCATCATCGGCTGGCTGACGCCGTTCTCGGGCCTCAACTGACGGTAATAGATATCCGCATAGATTCCCGACTCACGAATCAGCTCTTCGTGTCGTCCGCTGGCCACTAGTCTTCCTTGATCGATCACCAGAATCTGGTCTGCCATACGCACCGTCGACACACGCTGGGCGATGATAAAGCTGGTGCGGTTGTGCATCAGCCTGTGGAGCGCAGCCTGGATCTGCTTCTCGGTTTCGGTATCCACACTGGACGTGGCGTCATCGAGGATCAGAATGCGTGGATCGAGCAAGAGCGCGCGCGCGATGGCGATGCGCTGTCGCTGTCCACCCGAGAGCGTGACGCCGCGCTCGCCCACTTCGGTATCATAGCCCTTAGGAAAGGACATGATGAAATCATGGGCCGCAGCTGCCTTGGCCGCCTCCTCGATCTGCTCCTGGGTCGCGTCGGGGCGCCCGAAGGTGATATTCTCGCGCACTGTGCTACCAAACAGAGTCGTCTCTTGCAGTACGATGCCAATCTGCTTGCGGAGCGACTCGAGGGTCACGGTACGAATGTCTATGCCGTCAATCTTGATCGTGCCCTCGCTCACGTCATAGAAACGGGGGATGAGATTGATGATGGTGCTTTTGCCTGAGCCCGTGGGCCCCAACAGGGCCACCACTTGGCCGGGCGCGACATCAAACGAGACATCGCGCAGAACCGTCCCGCTCCCGATGTAAGAGAAGGTCACATCCTCAAAACTCACTGCGCCTTCAATCTGCTCCAACGGTTGAGCGCCGGGCGAGTTTGCCACCTCGGAACTTGCATCCAAGATCTCGAACACGCGTTCCGCCGAGGCCTGCGACTCGCCAATCATGGTGGCGATAAAACCCAGACGCCGCATGGGCCCAATCAGCTGCAACACATAGCTGTTAAAGGCCACCAGCGTGCCAAGCGTCAGGACACCATTGATGACCATCCTGCCGCCAATCCACAAGATCAGGATCGTGCTGGCGCTGGCCAACAGAACAATCAGCGGCCTCGTGAAGGCGCCTGCCCTGGCCAGGGTCATCGAGATATCGTAGATCGTGTTGGTCTCAGCGCTGAACCGGCTCTTCTCCGCTGGCTCCTGCGCAAAGCCACGCACCACCTTGATGCCGAGCAGGTTCTGCTCCACACGGGCGGTGAGGAAACCCACCCGATCCTGACGCTCGTGCCACAAGGGGTGGATGCGCTCCATGAACCAACGCATGATGATCATCACAAACGGCAAGACCGCCAAGGAGAGAATCGCCAGCGTGGGTTGCATCCGAAACATAATCACGGTGGTGCCTACGAGCAGGACGACCGTGTCCACCAATCTCAAGAAGCCACGACCCGTGATGCGTTGCACGCGCTCCACGTCGGATGTAGCCCTAGAGAGAAGCTGTCCCGCCTGGGTGCGGTCGTGATAGCTGAAAGATAGCCCTTGGAGTTTGTCATAGACCTGATTACGCATATCATAGGCAATGCTTTGCGATACGCGCTCACTCGTGTAGCTCTCGCCGAACCGGAACAGGCCTCGCACGATCGTGGCAGCCAGCAAGAGCAAGACCGAGATGCCCAGTACGTCGGGCCGGTTCTGATCGATGCCTACATCCACAATGCGGCGAATTAACTGAGGGGAGACCAGACTGATAGCATTGATGGATAGCATGCAGGCGTAGGCCAGCACCTCAGCAAGCCAGTACGGTCGCATATAACTGAAGATACGTACCAGGGGATTCATACGGCGTTCACCTCTTGCGGTTCTTCGATTTGAGCGAGATCAAGCAAGGTCGAAAGTGCGCGATCGATGCTCTCCAGCTGCTCGATCGGTAGGTTCGGCAGATAGGTCCGCATCCGCGAGGTCACGCCCAAAGGGATGCGTTCGGTCAGCTCGCGACCCAGGGGAGTTGGCTCCACCAGGACCTTGCGATTGTCTTCAGCGCAGCGGGTGCGGGTCACATAGCCGGCCTGCTCCATCCGTTCGAGCAAAGGCGAGGTTGCGCCATCGCTGGTGTAGAGATGTCGGCTGATGGCGCTCACACTCTGGGGGCCGTTACGCACCAGGAAGCGCAACACAGCGGCCTGCTTGCCTGATATGTGGTACTCTTGTTGCAGCCAGTGCCCGACGGAGTGCCGATAGCGCACCAGCGCCAGAAAGCGGCCCACAATGGATTCCGCAAGTTCGCTCGCAGATCTCATGTCCGCCTCCTCATGTCCTTCCCACACAAATCCTTAGGATATGAATGATTCATACCCTAAACATTTTATCCGAGAATCGCGGGGTGTCAAACGGGGAAGATACCACGTTGACATCCGCTAACGTTTCTGCTATCATTCCCATATACCATAGAGGGGTATGGGTATAGCCTCTGTGGATGCAGTCTCGAAATGTAAGAGTGGGGGACAACCATGGATACGATCACCTTGCGTGCCAACGACATTTCGTGCGCACACTGTGCCATGACGATCAAGCGCGAGCTTGGCGCGCTGGAAGGGATTGAGCAGGTAGAGGTCGATGTGGCCAACAAGACCATCGAGTTGCGCTATGTGGATGGCGAGGCGCTCGTCCGAGCCAAGGCTCTGCTAGAGGAGATCGGCTATCCCGTCGGCAGCTAGATCTTGGGACGCGAGGACGCTTTGCGAAAGCAACGCGGGGGCGGCTCTTGGGGCTGCGGGGATGATGCTAGAATGGCGTTCGCTTGCTCGTCTGATGGGCTGACCGGGCTGCCGTGTCGAGGAGATGGAACGGTGACGAAGAGGTATCGTCAGGTAGCCCGCGTGGCGCTTTGGCTGCTTACCGTGGTGCTTGCGGCCACCGCGTGCGCACCAGCGCAGTCTGCGCCTGATCCGGCTGCGGCCGCCCCAACCAGCGGGCCGGGGTTGGGACCCGAGCCGCCCAGCTCGGCTCCCGTGGTGGCGCCTAGCAGCTCTGCCTTGCGCCCTCAGCCGCCGCGCGTCGGGGCACAAGCGGCCGATTTCTCTCTCGAGGACCTGACAGGCCAGCCGGTATCGTTGAGCGATCTGCACGGCAAGAAGGTGATGCTCAACTTTTGGGCCACCTGGTGTGGACCGTGTCAGTTCGAGATCCCCCACATGGTTCAGCTCTATGGCGAGCTCCGAGGTCAGGATTTTGAGATCTTGGCGGTGAATCTGCGCGAGGATCCGGAACGCGTGAAGCGTTTCGTCGAGGAATACGAGATGGCCTTTCGGGTGCTGCTAGACCGGAATGGCAAGGTAGCGTCCTCATATTTCGTGCGCGGAATCCCAACGAGCATCTTCCTAGATGAGCAAGGCATCATCCAAGCGGTGCACACCGGTACGCTGACGGACGCTCTTCTCAGGCAGTATGTTGATGATCTGATCAAGTAGGTGGACGGCAGACGATTCGGCCTATCGAGTGAATGGCATGCGGGCCTTGGAAGCAGAACGGCGCAGAGATATCTGGACAAATCGCATCACCTTCTTTTTGACGCGCTTTATGCGTTGGTTCAGTGCGCACTGGCTGTTACTGGCCAATGTGGCCCTGGTGCTTTATCTGGGATTGCCCTTACTGGCCCCATGGTTGATGCACACCGATCATGAGGGCGGGGCCAAGGCGATCTATCTGATCTTTCGCCCTCTCTGCCACCAGCTGCCCGAGCGCTCTTATTTTCTATTCGGTGCGCGCCCTATCTACTCCTACGCCGAGCTGAGCCTTCTGTTGGGAACAGCGGTCCCGCCGCGTTATATTGGCTCGCCCGAAATCGGCTTCAAAGTGGGCATTTGCCAGCGTTGTGTTTCGATCTATGGCAGCATGCTTCTGGCAGGGTTGCTGTTTGGCCTGCTCCGGCGACGCCTCAAAGCTTTGCCGTTCAAGGCATTCCTGGCGCTGATTCTGCCCCTGGGCATCGACGGCGTCGGGCAGTTGCTTGGCTTCTGGGAAAGCTCCTGGATCAGCCGCACCATCACGGGCGGGCTATTTGGGCTAGCCTGCGTCTGGCTGCCTTTCCCCTATCTGGAGACAGGCATGCGCGAGGTACATGAGGAAGCGGTGCGCGCGCTTGAGAGGATGGCGCCAAATGGATAGTCAGAATGTTGGACTGGCCGCAGCGTTGCTCGCGGGACTGATCTCGTTTTTCTCCCCTTGCGTGCTGCCTCTTGTGCCAGTCTATCTGGGCTACATGTCTGGCCAGGTGACCGCGAACCAAGCCGGAACGCGCTTCCGAACGGTCGCGCACGCCCTCTTTTTCGTGTTGGGCTTTGGCTTGGTCTTTGTGCTCTTGGGCGCGGCGGCTGGGCTGTTGGGCGCAGCGATCGACCCGATCATCCCGCATGTGGTCAAGGTCGGCGGTCTCATACTGATCGTCTTTGGACTGCACTTGATGGGCTTGATCTCCATTCCGTTTCTGAATATGGAGAAACGCCTCGACGTGCGGACGGGGCGCAAAAACTACTGGTCGTCCTTTCTGGTGGGTGTGGTGTTTGCCGCCGGCTGGACGCCGTGCATCGGCCCTGTGCTCACCGCCATTCTATTGCTGGCGGCTGATAGCCAGACCGCAGGTGCGGGAGCGGTGCTCCTGACAGCCTATGCCCTGGGCTTGGGGGTGCCTTTCGTCGTGGTCGCCAGCCTCATCGACGCAGTGGGCCCCATTTTGCGTCGCAGCGGACGGGTCATGCGGGTGGCCTCCATCGTGGGCGGCGTGCTCCTGGTGGTCATGGGCTTTCTGCTGATCACGGGCCTCTTCCAGACATTCATCTTTTGGCTGAACGCGCAGGGTGCTGCAGGGCGGTAAGCGCCCGCTTTTGCGCGCATTTGGCAGGGTACGCCTTTGAGAGTATACTGGCGGCGTGATCGGGGCGTAGCGCAGACCGGGAGCGCGCACGGTTCGGGTCCGTGAGGTCGGAGGTTCAAATCCTCTCGCCCCGACAGAAGGTGGACCGGAGGTCGCAAGGTTACCCATTGAAGGTGGCCGTGAGACCTCCGGTTTCTGTTTGTGGGGAAATCCCCTCGAACCAGAGGTACCACGGTTCGGAGGGGGCAAGATGCGACTCTCACAGGCAATCAAAGGGTTCCTGATCGCCCGATCGGCCGACGGGTACAGCGAGAACACGCTCAACATCTTTCGGAACCATCTGGGGCGGCAGCTGATCGAGTTCTTGGGCGACATTGAGGTCGACGCCGTAACGCCGCAAGACCTACAGGGTTTCATGGCGTGGCTGCGAGAAGGATACATCCCGAAGCGGCGGAATGGCGACACATCTCCCCTATCCCCTTCGTCGCTCAGCAATGCCTGGTGCAGCATACGCTCTTTCTTCCGCTGGGCATCTGAGGAATTGGGCATAGAGAGGCCAGACCTGCTGCTGCGCCAACCCAAGTGGGTTCGACCAGAGATCACACCATTCTCACCGGAGGAAGTGGCCAGGCTCCTCGCCGCAGCGGAATACACCAGCGAGGCTGTGACGCATGGTCGATCATCTTTTCGAATGCGCCGCGCCACAGCCCATAGAGATCGAGCGATCTTGTTGCTGCTGCTTGATACAGGGTTACGCGTCAGCGAGTGCGCCAGATTGAGGGTTCAGGACGTGGTTATGGAGACGGGCGAGGTCTACGTGAGGGCCTTCGGATCAGGACAGAAGACGAAGAGCCGCCATGTGTATCTGGGCAAGGCGGCGCGCAGAGCGCTGTGGCACTATCTGGCCAAGCGCGACGACCTTCATCCCGACGATCCCCTGTTCGAGGCACGTGATCGCCCAATGGATCGCAATAGCATCCGCCACATCATGATGCGCCTTGGGGAGCGGAGCGGTGTCCTGGGCGTGTATCCGCACCGCTTTCGGCATACGTTCGCCATCCAGTATCTTCGGAACGGCGGCGACGTCTTTACCCTGCAGAGACTGCTAGGGCACTCGACGCTGGACATGGTCAAGCACTATGTCGCCCTGGCGGATGCCGACGTAGCTGAAGCTCACCGCAAGGCCAGCCCGGCGGACCGTTGGCATCTGTGAATCACGATACCAGGAGAAACGATGGCTTCCATAGACCGTGTGTCTGAGGCACGCCAGTACATGGCCGAGCACTCGCTCCCAGAGGAGCTGCGGCAGCTGATCGAGTCACTGCTCCCCCAGGAGGCGAGTGAGAGCACGGAGGTCTCCGCCGCAGTCCGAAACCCTGCGTTCCGGCTGCTACACAGACATATGCAATCTGGGGACGCGTCCACAGAGCGCTGCCTGTGGGCGCAGCTCAAGCGTCGCTGGAGTCTGTGTCGCCGCGTCCGGGCGTTGTCAGCTCAGGATCAGGACGAGCTACTACGGTGCTTGACTGAGATACTAGGCCATCAATCAACTGATTGACGAGTGTCACCTGCCCGTCGCTCAGCTGAGCAATCGCCGCGATGATCTGTCGCTCGCGTGCGGATAGCCCGTCGCCGTCCTCCGGTTCGAGCCAGCCCAGCATCTCGAACAGCATGCGGGGTTTGACGTTGAAGATCTTGGCGAGCGCGCGCACGTGGTGTGGTGACGGCTCAATCTCCCCACGGCGCCAACGCGCCACGGTGGCGTGGGATACCTCGGTGCGATGGGGAAACTCCTCCGCCAGAGTCCGCGCGCCATAGCGGTTACGACGCATCTCGCGATCAAGCCATTGTCGAAATTCCTCCCGTACGTCGGCCATCTGTCCCCCTTTGCTCAACCCAGACACGACGGAAACGCCAGCGAACCAAGGCGTCCCCTCCTGGGACGACCCCTCCTCCTCTGCCACGTTCACATAACATCTGTAATGCTCATTATCCCAATCATATCACAAATATCCCAAATGTCAATTCATTATCCCAAATCTGATATTTCTCTGATAAACGCGGAAAAAGGGGTTGACATTCCAAGAGTCTGGGCTTATAATGGGTGTATCTGATATGATAAACACGCCTCTTTTTTTAACATAATGTGCAACACAGATATTCTAGGTCTA
>JAFGLK010000305.1 GCA_016928125.1 Anaerolineae bacterium | reverse complement strand
TGGAGGGCATCGATCACCAACTGGGCGCGGGCGCACTCCTGACAGCCCGCCTGCTCAACGTAGGCCAGGTGAATGGCAGCATCCTTCTCTGATACCGCCGTCGTCTCGTTAGGACCCACAGCCTGGCTGGGGGCCGTTCTCGCGGCAGGGGTGGCATCGGGCCCGCCAGAGCCGGTCAGTTCGCGCAGGATGAGGCCCTCCAGGGCAGCCTTGAGTTCCTCCGGGGGCATGTCCGCGATAAGCTGATCGCCGTACACGATCACTGGCAGGGGGCTGTTGGGCCTCCCGAACTGCTCCTCGATTCGCTCCAGTTCCGCCAGCCCCTCGGACGTAGAGAGATCCACATAGTCGTAGTGCACCAGTTCGCCGTAGATCTCTTTGAGCGGATCGAGCACCTGTTCCTTGGCTTGGGCGCAGTCCTCACAGGTAGGCGAGGAATAGATCGTCAGCTCGATCGGGCCGTCGGCGGTGACGTGCACGGTCAGGCTGAGGATCAACGACACAAGCAGTAGACACGCGATGGCTGCCCGCTGAGTAGAACGCATAGCTTGAGCCTCGATGTAGTCCGTATGCCAAGGGAACACTCGCGTGAGTATACGGGCGGCGCACTTCAGGGGCAAATGGCGCCCGTCTCTCAGCCACGCCTGACACAGCCCGCGCACGCGCGCCAAGCTCGGAGGCACATAGAAAAGACGCCTCGACGTCTTTGTCGAGGCGTATCGTCAGGCTTGCGCCGACGCCTGCTATTCCTCAGCCCCGCCCAAAAGGGCGCTGCGGAAGCTCTTGGGCGGGCTCACAAAACCGCTCGCGTTGACCTGTCCGCTGCTACCAAAGAGGCGCATCTTGTGCCGCACCACCTCTTTGACGGCATCGCGCGAATAGGCCAGCAACTTGCGCGGGTCGATGTTGTCGGGCATGTCCGCCATGGCCTGCTTGAGCGCATGCACAAAGGCCTGATTCAGCATGGTGGCCACATTGATCTTGCAGATGCCGTGCTGTATGGCCTCGACCTCGCTCTCCTCTTTCACGCCGGACGAGCCATGCAGCACAAAGGGGATGTCGACCGCCTGGCGCAGCTCCTTGAGGCGTTCGATATCCAGCTCGGCCTCGGCGCTCTGCATGGCGTGGACGGAGCCGATGGCCACTGCCAAAGAGTCGCAGCCGGTGCGCTCCACAAAATCGCGCGCCTGGTCGGGCTTGGTCATGGCCTCGCGCACCTCCTGCTCGCTCACCCCATCAGCGGACTGCAACACCTGCCCCAGCTCGGCCTCCACTGGAATGCCGCAAGGATGGGCGATCTGCACCACATGGGCCGTGGTGGCCACATTCTCCTCATAGGGCTTTTTCGAACCATCGAACATCAGCGAGGTGAATCCGGCATGCAGGCACACCACGTTTTGCTCGAAATCGGTGCCATGGTCGAGATGCAGCACCACCGGCACATCGACACTCTCCGCCGCGGCTCTGACCATGGCCACGGCGTAGCGCAGGCCGGCATAGCGAATGGCCCCCTGGCTCACCTGCAAGATCACAGGGGCGCGCTCCTCGGCGGCGGCATCCACGATGCCTTGCACTTGCTCCATGTTGTTCGCATTAAATGCGCCAATGGCAAAGCGGCCCTCGAGCGCCGCCAAGAGGAGTTCTTTGCTGCTAACGAGAGGCATGTGGGAGGCTCCTTTCGAATCGATGTGAGTTCAGACGTCTGAGAGACCGTGCGATCTCCCGGGAATCCGCGTCAGAGCGAAATGGCCCCAACAAAGAAATAGGGGCAGTTCCCCCTTGAGGGAAAAGCCCTACTCCATCGTAGCCCAAGCCTTGAGACATGGCACCGGCTTGTCAAGCCGAGGCATTTACACTACTATGGTGCCGAAGGTGGGATTCGAACCCACACGGAGCAACCTCCAATGGTTTTTGAGACCACCGCGTATACCATTCCGCCACTTCGGCCCAGCCAAGTTCGAGTATAGGCTATACAGGTGCTTTCGTCAAGTCTGATCAAGCCTAGATCGTTTTCCTCAGGGCGCTTCGCAGGGGATCGGCTCTCCGGTCGGGTGTCGGTGAGAAGGCGCTGTGTCAGCCCAGTCCGTAGCGAGGCAGGGCATCGGCATGGATGAGAATGCCCTGATCGCCCGGGCCCAAGAGGGCGATGTGGATGCCTTCAATCGGCTGGTGTTGGCCTATCAGCAGCTCGCCTACAATGTCGCCTATCGGGTCGTCGGCAACCCGGATAGCGCGGCGGATGCCACCCAAGACGCCTTCTTGCGCGCCTTCCGGGCGCTTTCCAGCTTTCGAGGGGGCTCGTTCAAAGCCTGGTTGTTGCGCATTGTGACCAACTGCTGCTACGACCAGATGCGGGGACGCAAACGTCGGCCCACCACGGCGCTGGATGATATCCTTGAGGACGACGAACACAACGAGTTGCTGGCCGATGCCAGCGAATCGCCTGAAGACTATGTGTCGCGTCTGGATCTGGACGCGACCATCGAACGCGCCCTCCAGTCTCTCCCCTATGATCAGCGCGTGATCGTGATCATGAGCGATATCCAGGGGCTCAGCTATGAGGAGATCTCTCAGACGGTGTCGGTGAGCCTCGGCACGGTCAAGTCGCGCCTCAGCCGCGGTCGCACCAAGATGCGCGACTATTTGTTGGCTCATCAGGAACTTTTGCCGCCAAGGTTCCGTCTAGGAGGCGAGTAGTGGTGCGATTCATATCGATAGAGCGGATTCTATAGGATTGGACCCTGATGCCGTTGTCTAGACGCAATGCGCGACGCGATCACAAGTTCACAGCAGCGAACCTGTCTGCCTACCTGGATGGGCAGCTGACGTCCAGACAGAAACAGCGGGTCGAGGAACACCTGCTGGCCTGCGAGCCATGTCGACGCGATCTGGCCCAGCTCGAGCGCACGGTCGCGTTGTTGCGGCGTGCACCCATGCGGCCCGTCCCACGCTCCTTTGCGCTGCCGGCCTCAGCCCAATCCAAGCAGGCGGCCTATCGGCGTTGGAACAGCGCCTATGGCGTGCTGCGCACGGCATCGGTGATGGTCTCCCTCCTGCTCGTGCTGCTTTTCTCAGGCGATGCCCTGATTGGTCGGTGGTTGGCCCCAGCCGTGCCCGTGAGCCTTCACGTCGAGGAGGTCGTGCTGGACCGAGAGCAAGCAGCAGAAGCGCCCATGCTGGCGACGGCGCCTGCCGCCGCAGAGGCGGCGCGCGAGGCCGTCGAAGCGCCCCAGATGGAAGCTCCGTCAGAAGCGCCTCCGCCCATGGCCCTGATGGCACCCGCGGAGGTGACCGCCATGGTCGAACGGGAGGCGCCGCCAGAGTCCGCCCTGGCGCCAGGATTGGGCGGCGGCGGAGAACCAGCGCCGCAGTTCAAGGCCGCTCCTCCGCCTGTCAGCGTGCCCCAGACCTCGGGAGCCCGATTGGGCAGCGCGCCCACGTCTGTGCGGCGTGCTGCGGATGCCGCAACCCCTGGCGGCGTGATGATGTTGCAAGCGCCCTCACCAGAACAGGGGATCGCCGAAAGCGCCGAGGATGGGGCGCCATCCCCGACCGCAGCGGAGTTGAGCGCACTGCCTCAGGGCATCACCTCGACGCCCTGGCACACGCCGACTGACACGGAGCTGGCGGCCAAGCGAGCGCTCGATACGCCCATGCCCGACTCGGCTGAGGCGACGCCGTTGCGCCACATCGAGCGCTCGCCCTGGTGGAGCATCTGGCGGGGTATCCGATTGGCATCGGGCGTGTTCCTGGGCATGCTTCTCATGCTCGTGGCCACCCTCGTTCTGATCGGGCAGAAACGACGGATCTGACCGCCCACGGCCCGCCTGTCCTTCATCCATTCCATCCGTACGTCCCCAGCACTTCCGAGTAATAGATCGTGTGTTGCTGCTCCAGCGGACGTTGGCGGTGCTCCGGCGTCAGAATCATGTGAGGCGGATGGATGCGCGCATAGATGCGGCACTCGATGTTGAGCGGGCATTCGAGGACCGCAGGGGCGCGCACCTCCATGCCGGGCACGGGCGTCAAGCCAGCGGCCTCGAACTTATTCTGCCCCCGTCCAGAGATGCGGCCGCACAGGGCCACCGCCTCGCGCAGATCGTCGCCCGGCACCGCGATGGTGAAATCGTCCCCTGCCTCAAGCAGCCGCCACGAGTAGCGCAGCGGCGTCACCGCGATCGTCAGGATAGGGTGTCCGTGATAACTGGGCCCGACCTGCCCCCACCCTAGGGTTAGCAGATTCGTCTCACCCTCGGCGTCTGCTACGCAGCAGAGCACCCCGCCGTGTCGCATGCGATGGAGGAGCTCGTCCACATGCGACCAAAAGTCGAGCGTAGTTCGTTCGTGCATCATCTCCTCCAGATCCCACGTGTCTGAACGATGCTAGAGCGAGCGCCCGATCGAGAAGGCCTGGCCCAGCAGCTTGCCGATGCCATAGTACTCGCGGTTGTCGGGCGCATAGAGAAAGGGCTGTACGTCGGTGATATGCACCCGTCCGTCCTCAGCGAGCAGGACCTCATCCACCTTGATATCGAGAACCTCGCCGATGAACTGAGTGTGCAGGCCGATCTCGACCGTCTTGAGGAGCTTGCATTCGAGCACAAAAAGAAACTCGTCCACATACGGGGCGTTCACGACCTCGCTCGGCACAGCGGTGAGCCCGGTGGCGGCGAACTTGTCCACGTCGCGCCCCGAGACGAGGCCGATATAGTCGGCGGCCTGCACGTGCTTTTCCGAGGGGATACTGATCGTGAAGCACTGCCCAGAAAGGATGTTGCCATAGGTGTAGGTTGCCTCGCGCAGGGCGATGGCCACGCAGGGCGGCCGCGAACAGCAGATCCCGCCCCAGGCTGCAGTCATCACGTTCGGTTTGCCCTGGGCGTCATAGGTGCCCACCACTAAGACCGGCGTGGGGTAAAGGATCGTTCTGGCCCCAATGGATCTCTTCATCCTTGCCTCCTGAAAGCGTAGCTGCCAATGCCAAAGCCACTGGGCGATTATAGGGAAAGGGACCGCATGGCGCAACGGCCTGTTCGCTGTAGGCTCTGCGCCAGCTGCCCAAGGGGCTTCTGAGGTTGAAAGGGCGCGCGGTTCGACTAGAATGTCGGTGTCGTCTCAATCTGTCTGCGTCAAGGAACCCAATCGGAGGCACCCATGAGCACGAGCGTACCGAGGATCACCGAACTCCGCGCGATCCCTCTCCAGGAGAGCCGCCCAGGCGCGCCGTTGGATACGGCGCGTAACGTGTATACCTTGATCGAAGTCCGCACCGATGCCGGCTTGATCGGCATGGGCAGCAGCTACACCAGCACCGACCTGGTCAAC
>JAFGLK010000304.1 GCA_016928125.1 Anaerolineae bacterium | reverse complement strand
TCGATGTGGTGCATCTGGTAGAGATCGATGTGATCGGTCTGCAGGCGGCGCAGGCTGGCCTCGCAGCCGCGCCGGATGTGATAGGCACTCAGGCCGCGGTTGTTCACGCCGGGTCCCATGGGGCCGAACACCTTGGTGGCCAGCACGATCTGCTCGCGGCGCCCGCCCTGGGCCAGCCAGCGTCCGATCAGCTCCTCGGTGTAGCCGTGGCCCTGGGGCTGGCCGTAGCGGTCGGCCGTGTCGAAAAAGTTGATGCCCAGCTCCAGGGCGCGATCCATGATGGCAAAACTCTCGGCCTCGTCCGTGGCCACGCCCATGTTCATGGTGCCCAGGCACAGACGGCTTACCCGCACCCCAGCGCGTCCCAATTGTACGTATTGCATCGCACACCTCCCACTTGATGCTGGACGAGTCCTCTCACCCTATCCAGGGGGCCGACGCGGCGCGGCGCACGTTGATCTGATCCACGATCGCGCGGCCGCGCTGCCTGGCCAGAAAGAGCACCAACTCGGCGATCTCTTCCGGCTGCATCAGCACCGAGCGGTCCAGGTCTGGCCGCGCCTCAGAGATCAGCTCCGTGTCCACGCCGCCCGGGCAGACGACGTGTACGCGGATGCCCAGCGGCTGGAGCTCTTGGGCCAGCACCTTGGTCATGCCCACCAGAGCATGCTTGGAGGCCGAGTAGGCCCCCTGATTGAGATAGCCCTTGAGGCCCACCACCGAGGCGACATTGAGAATACAGGGGCGCCAAGATGAGTCCTCCGCCGGCGACGCGTTGGCCGGGGCCGTTTCGCGGCGAGCCATGCACGCCACCGCCTCGCGGCACATCAGAAAGGCGCCCCGCGCGTTCACGGCAAATACCCGGTCCCATTCCTCGGCGCTGGTCTCGGCCAGCGGCTTGAACACGCCGACGCCGGCGCAGTTGATCAGCAGGTCCAGTCGACCGAACGTCGCCTCGACCCAGCGCCACAAGCCGCGCACCTCGCTCTCGAGCGAGACGTCGGTCGGGTAAACCTCGGCGACGCCACCGGCGGCCACGATCTCGGCCTGAAGTCGCGCCAGATCGGGGCGCGAGCGCGCCACCAACGCCACGGCAGCGCCCTCTGCGGCCAGCGCCAGCGCGATGGCCCGGCCGATGCCCCGGCTGGCGCCGGTCACCAGCGCGAGCTTGCCCCTCATGCTCTCGGCCATGCTCGCCCCTCAGGCTAGACCAGATCGCAGGCGTCGCCGGGCATCCAGTGCTCGTCCTGTCCCATCCACTTGACGTTGCAGCCGATGGGGTTGGTGAGCGGCGTGGCCACGGGCCGCCCGGCCAGATGGTCGGCCAGCGCGTTGTCCAGGTCGTTCACCGTCATCTTGGACACCTCGCGCGGGTTATCCACGCCGCGGCCGGTGTAGACCAGCTTGCGATCCCTGTCGAACACGTAAAAGTGGGGCGTGCGCAGGGCGCCATAGGCCAGGGCCACTTCCTGCGACTCGTCGCGCAGGTAGACCCAGGGGAAGGCGTGCTCTTGCATACGGGCCACCATGTGCTCAAAGCTGTCCTCGGCGTGGATCTGGACCCAGTTGGCGTTGATGCCTACGAACTGCACGCCCTGGTCCGCGTACTTTTCCGCTGTCGCCCGGGTCACCTCGTCCGAGCCCACCACGTACGGGCAATGGTTGCAGGTGAAAAAGATCACTAATGTGTTGGCGTCGCTGAAATCGCAGAGGCGGTACGTCTTGCCGTCCGTCGCCGGGAGGCAAAAGTCGGGGGCCTGTTCGCCGATCTGCAGGGTGAATGCCATTGTAGACTCCTCTCATGTTATGATGCCAAGAGTATAGTGGCGAAGGGCGGATTCACCAAAGGCCCAGGGCACGTGGTGTGCCGGCCCTGCAGGCGGAATCCGGCACCCGCTTGACATCCCTGCCGCCTGGCCTATCCTGTCTGCTGAGAGACATAGGGGCGGAGGGATGACCCATGGCTACCATCGCGACCGTTGGGGAGCGCCAGACTGTGTGGGCCACCTTTGCGCGCGATCGCGCGCATCTCTATGATCAGTACCTGGCTGTGCCCTACGATCCAGCGAGCGGCGATGCGCCGAAGGAGTTGGCGCGCTGGATCGAGGCCTACCTGGCCAGGCATCCCAAGACGCCCCGCGTGGTCCAGAAGGCGCAGGTCTTCCATCACCTGCTCACGCGCGCCCGGATCTGCGTCGATCCCCTGGATCCCTATCCCGACAAGCTCAACCATGCGGGCCTCCTGCGTGCGCTGCGCCAGCGCTGGCATGCCGCAGCCAAGGCCACCTCCCTGGCCCAAGCCGCCGCCTGGTACGAGCTGCTGGATGCCACGGGCGCGGGCCGGGGCGTGCTGGACACGGGCCATATCTCGCCGGGCTGGAATAAGCTCTTTTCGCACGGCCTCTTGGGCCTGATGGCCGAGGCGGAGGCGTATCGCGCCGTGTGCTCGCCCCAGGACCCCGATCGTTTGGCTTTCTACGATGCGGTGCTGATCGCCTGCCGGGCCGCCATTGTCCTGTCCGAGCGGTTTGCCCACCAAGCGGAATGCCAGGCCAGAGAGTATACAGAGTATAGAGAGCATCTGAGCGCTCTGGCGGAGATCTGCCGACGCGTGCCCGCCAACCCGCCCGAAACATTGCACGAGGCGCTCTATTTCGCCTGGCTGATGCACGAGCTGATCGAGATGGAGGGCGAGGCGGTGCGCTCGCTGGGGCGCCTCGACAGCCTGTTCTATCCCTACTACCAGGCCGACCTGGAGGCCGGTCGGCTCACGCCCGACGAGGCCAAACAATTGTTCCAATACTACTGGATCAAGAGCACGGCCCGCACCCGCGGCCTGGACAACGGAGCCCACTTTTGCCTGGCCGGACAGCGCGCCGATGGGTCGGATGCCAGCAACGAGCTGACCGAGTTGATCCTGGACGCCTATGAGGCGCTGAATGCCGCCGATCCCAAGCTGTCCGTGCGCCTGCACGCCGGCTCGCCGCCCTGGCTGGCTCGTCGCGTGCTGGAGATGATCCGCGCGGGGCACAATGCCGTGGTGCTGATGAACGACGAGGCCGCCGTGCCCGCCCTGGTCAAGCGCGGCAAGCGCGTCGAGGACGCGCGCACCTATCTGCCCATCGGTTGCTACGAGCCCGCCGTAGACGGGCTGGAGGCGGCCTGCACCACCAACCTGGTGATCAACCTGGTCAAGCCGGTGGAGCTGGCGCTGAACGACGGCGTCGATCCCCTCAGCGGACGCCGGGTCGGACCGCCTACCGGTGCCCCCGAGATGTTCAAAACGTTCGACGGGCTGCTTGAGGCCTACCTGATTCAGCTCGATCATCTGTTGGCCCGCTCGCGAGAGGCGGTCGCCGGGCACGAGCGCCATTGGACGCAGCTCAACCCCTCGCCGCTGATCGCTGCCACCATCGACGACTGCCTGGCGCGCGGGCTGGACATCGGCGAGGGCGGCGCGCGCTACAATGCCGTGGGCTGCGTGGGGGCGGGGCTGGCCAACGCCGCCGACTCGCTTTTGGCGCTCAAGCATGCAGTGTACGACGAGGGCCGCTGCACCCTGGCAGAGCTGATTGCGGCCCTGCAGGCCGATTTCGTCGGCTACGAGGCCCTTCGCCAGTATCTGGTGACCGCTGTATCCAAGTGGGGCAACGGCGAGGCCGAGGCCGATCAGCTGGGGTTGCTGGTGGCCGACCATTATTGCCGGACTATCCACGGCTTCACGAACGAGCGTGGGGGGCCCTATCAGGCGGCGCTCTATTCCTTCACCTTCCAATGGGCCTTGGGCCGGGATACGGGCGCCACGCCCGATGGTCGTCGCGCGCGGCAGCCGCTGGCCCCCGGGGTGGGCGCCATGGCCGGGCGCGATCGGGCGGGCATCACGGCCTTGTTCCAGTCGGTGGGTCAGCTCGATTTCACCGAGACGCCCAACGGCTCGGTGCTCGATGTGCGCCTGCATCCCAGCGCCGTGGCAGGCGACGCCGGGCTGGATGCCATGGTCGCGCTGGTAGAGACGTTCTTCACGGCCGGCCCGGGCTCAGGGCCAGGCTTTGCGCTGCAATTCGATGTGCTGGACGCAGACACGCTACGCGCCGCTCAGGCGCGCCCCGAGGACTATGCCTCGCTGCAGGTGCGCGTGGCGGGCTATAGCGCCTATTTCGTCAATCTCCCGCGCGAGATGCAGGATCACCTGATCGCCCAGTTGCGACACGACATCTGAGGCTGCGCGGGCCGCTCGGAGCGGTGGGCTCGGATCTCAGCGCCCCGCCGCCAGGCTCCCCGCCGTGCGGTACATGGCCAGAATGTTCTCCAGCGGCGTGAAGATCTGGATCGCATGGGTTGGCCCCAGGATCAGCCCGCCCTCGGCGAAGAGCTCCTGGCGCCAGCGCACCTCGCGCTCCACGTCGGCCACCGTGCCAAAGGGCAGGATCGTCTGCACGCACATGGTCCCGCTGAACATCAGATCACGGCCAAAGTCGCGCTGCAGGCCATCCAGCGCCATCCCCTCGGCCGCCACCTGCACCACGTCCAGGATGTCCAGGCCCAGATCGATCAGGCGCGGCAGAAAGGCGCGCACGCTGCCGCACGAGTGCATCAGCGCCCGCGCCCCGTAGCGATGCGCCAGCTCAAAGTAGGCCTGAAAGTAGGGCGCAAAGAGGCGGTCGAATGACTGCAGCGAGATGATCGGCCCGCGCTGCGTGCCCAAGTCCTCGCCGCAATGCACGATATCCACCTGGCCGCCGGCGGCCTGCAGCACGCGCTCGGTCGTCTCGTAAAAGTACTCAAAGCGCTTGGCCACCAGCAGTTTGTAGACCGGGTCCTCGGTGGCCACGTCAAACAGCACCTTCTCCACGCCGCGGCAACGGGCGATGCCGTTCATGAAATCGAGGTGGCCGGCGGTGCCGTAAAAGACGGCATGGTCGCTCACGGCGGCGCACTGCGCGGCGATGTCACCATAGTCGTACCAGTCGGCTGACGGCCAGGGGTAGTCCGCCAGCTCGCCCGGATCGTCGATCTCGGCGAAGGGGAGATAGACCGCCTCGGGGTAGGTGCCCAGGCCGTCGCCGTAGGGGATATCGTTGTAGCGCTCGCCCCACATCCCCTCGCGGCTGCCGTCTGCAAAGGTGCGCCGCTCCGGCCCGATGAAGGCTGGCTCGACATAACGCCAGTCATCGCCCAGCACCTCGGCCAGCGCCAGATCATCCGCCAGGCCGAAATGCGCGCGCAGCATGGCGTTCACCTCAGGCGTGCCCTCGTGGTGCACAGGGATGCGATCATAGCCGCGGCGCTCGATGGCGCTCAGGGTACGTTCGCGTGCGTTCATGGGCGATCCTCCTCATGCTCGGGGGCCGACGTCAGGGCTTCGGCTTCCTCCCAGGTTGGCTGGCCGTTGAACCCTCCCGTCTGGCGGATAGTGAGCGCCGCGCAGGCCGCGCCCAGACGCAGACAGCGTCTCAGTGGCTCGCCGCGCAGCCATCCCGCCAGAAAGCCTCCGTCAAAGGTGTCGCCGGCGCCGGTGGTGTCGGCGACCGTGGTGGGGTAGGCTGGAACGTCGAGGCGCTCCTCGTCGCATACGCCCAGGGCGCCTCTCTCGCCGCGTTTGACGACCAACAATGGCACCTTGGACGCCATCTGGGCGATCGCCTCGTCCAGATCATCCGCCCTCGTAATGGCGAGCAGCTCGTTCTCGTTGGGCAAGAACACGTCCAGGTGATCGAAAAAGCCCTCCAAGGCCCAGGCCCCCTCCGGATCCCAGTTGGTATCCAGCGAGACGGTCAGGCCGGCCGCCTGGGCGGCGCGCATCATCTCGGGCATGTGGGTGCGCAGGCCGGTCAGCAGGAAGGGGCTGGCCACGTGCAGGTGGCGCGCCAGGCCATAGAGCTCGGATGGCACGTCGGCGTCGGTGACCGCCGCGATCGAGCCGGGGTAGGTGATCATGGCCCGATCTTGCCCGCGCGAAAAGATCAGCGTGGCGCCCGTCTTGATGCTCGGGTCCACGCTGACCCGCGAGACATCCACACTCGCGCCCCGCAAGGCGGACACCATCAGCTGCCCAAAGGGATCGTCGCCCACCCGACTGACATACAGCACGCGCAGGCCCATCTTGGCGGCCGCGGCGGCAAAGATGGCCGCCGAACTGCCCGGCGTTACGGTCAGGTCATCGCACCACTGCTCGACCTGTCCGAAGCGGGGCACCACATCGCCCGTCAGGATGATATCCACGTTCAGCTCACCGACCACGAGAAGGTCGTAGGGACGCACCTCTGGCCTCATCAGACCATCTCAGTGCCATCCAACCGGATAGCCATCACCACGTTGCGGGGTCGGTCGGGATTCAGGCCGCGCGCCATGGCGCGATGGTAGGCCAGCAGCTGGACAGGCGGCAGGTAGAGCACGTCCCGCGAACGGGCACCCACCGGGGCCTGCAGCGCAAAGACCTGATCTGCGGCCGCGCCCAGGCCCTCGTCATCGTTGGCGAGCGCCAAGTTGGCGATGGCCAACACATAGGCGCCCCGCGCCTTCAGATCCGCCAGCACGGCTGTCTCATAGTCGCGCGTCTCGTCGCCCATCAGGCCCACCACCAGGTGATGCTCATCCACCAGCGACATGGGGCCGTGGCGAAACTCCATGAAATGAAACGCCTCAGCCACGGAGAGAGACATCTCCTTCATCTTGATCATGGCCTCGCCGGCCAGGCCATAGCGCGGGCCACTCCCCAGGTAGGTGATGCGCTGAAAGCGGGCATCGGCCCCGATGGCCTGGGCCACATCGTTGGCCCGGGCAATCAAGCCCTCGGCCAGCCCCGGCAGCCGCTGAAGCTCGGCCAGCAGAGCGGCATCCTCGGTCACCAACGCCGCCAGGGTCTGCACCGCCACCAGCATCCCCGCAAAGGAGCGGGTCTGAGCGTAGCTCTCCTCGCGCCCCTCGGGGATGTGGATCGTCAGCGTGGAGGCGGCGGCCAGCTCCGTGTCGGCGTAGCAACTGATTGTCAGCGCCTCGGCGCCTTGCGCGCGCAGTTTGCGCACCGCCGCGATGGTCTCGCTGGTGGCGCCTGAGCGCGAGAGCGCGATGACGAGAGGCACCTCGCCAGCCCCGAGCAGTGTGTCGGTCTGCAACCAGAGCTCCGAGGCGGGCACGCCCCGGCAACGTATGCCAGTGATGCGCTGGAAGAAAGGCGCGGCATACAGTGCCAGATAGTGGGTCGAGCCGCAGCCCGTGAAGTAGACAGGACGCCCGGCGTTGCGCGCAAACAGCGCCCGCAACGCCTCGCGCTGAGCCAGAGTCTGCTCGATGGCCGAGCGCCAGCTCGCGCCCTGGGTGGTGATCTCCTGCCAGGAGTATTGGCCTGCCTTGGCCATGGCGCCTCCTCGTGATGCGATCTGAGCGGATTCGCAGCGGATGGATGGTCTTCTTATAGCATAGTCGGGTTGGCGGTTCAAGGGGGATGCCTGAGCCGAGAGTGGCCGCACCTGACGCAAGTTGCCACCGCCGACTGGGCTCAGTTGACGGGACGGGCCTCTACTCCCGTAATGCGAGGCATCTTTGGCGTGGACCGGTGCTCTGTGGAGGGGGGACGATGAGGCTGCTCGGCTTTGAGGTTGGATTGCTCGGGTCATTTCAGCTTGGCGAGGCGGTCACGGGCTACGAGTTGGTCTACTTTGTGGATGACGTGGTGCGTGAGCACTTTCAGCGCGATCGCCGGGTTCGGTCCGAGCTGCTGCAAGAGATCGAGCGGCTGCAGATGGCCCGCGTGAGTGCGGGTAGGGCTAGCGGGGGCTAGACGGGCACGCGGGGATGTGTACACTGTAGTCGGAATCCCTCAAGCCACACATTTGGAGAGGTAGAGACGATGATCATCGACGCACATATTCACCTCTGGAATCGCCTGCACGGCGATGACCTGGGCATCGACCGCGAGGCCCTCTCGTGGGGACGCGCTCGCGAGGGCGAGCGCATCTACTATGCCTGCCCGCCCGCTTTCGAAGATAGCCTGAGCACCTACGAGCGGGCGCTGGCGTACATGGACTGCGTGGGCGTCGACCGGGCCGTCGTGCTGCAGGAGTTCATGGATGGCAAGCAGGATGCCTATCTCGCGCAGGTGCGCCAGCTAGAGCCTGAGCGCTTTTCCTGCACCGCCTTGTTCGATCGCCACTATTTCGAGGATCCACTGACGGCCTTCGAGGTGGCCGTGGAAGAGTTCAAGCTGCAGGGCTTTCTGGTCAAGACCCCCGATCCGTTCCCCGAGGTCGCTACACGCCGCCTTCAACCTCTGTGGGAGGCGTGCGCCGAGCGGGGCTTTCCGGTGGTGTTGAAGAACGGCGCGCCCGACGAGATTCGGCGGCTGATTACGCTCGTCCCCGGGCTCAAGGTGGTGCTGTCGCACTTTGCGGGGGCCTGGAGCGACCAGGGCGAGTACGCGGAGCGGATTCGCATCGCGGCGGGGTCGCCCAACGTCTATGTAGACGCCGGTGCGCTAACCTTCCGCTCGCGCTATCCCTTTGTGCGGGCGCAGGAGCGGCTGCACGAGGCGGTGGAGGCCATTGGCGCGGAAAAGATCACCTGGGGTTCGGACTATCCGCGGCCCGGGTTGGTGGTCGATGCGAGCTACAAACAGCAGCTCGAGTTCATCACGGTCGAGTGCAAGTTTCTCAGCGAGACGCAGCGCCAGCGGATCCTGGGCGGCACCGCGCTGGAGGTCTATGACTGGTCGAGGCCCGACTGAGCGGACAGGTGCAACGTCCGTCACGGACGTTGCACCATGTCACACAAGCGCTCGAGCTCAGAGGGTATACGACTCGCC
>JAFGLK010000303.1 GCA_016928125.1 Anaerolineae bacterium | reverse complement strand
GCGGCGACGTCCAGGCGCACTGGCGGCCTGACGGCGTCCAGATCGTGCACCGCCGTGAGCAGTGAGGTCTCCAGCTCGGCCATGAACATAGTCTCCACCAGCGCCGCGACGCTGGGGATCGATCGACCCTGAAAGGCCACCGACTCGATCTGGAGCTGCACATGGTAGGTCTTGCGAAAGCGCTTGTAATAGTCCGCATAGGCCTGCAAGATGGGCAAGGCGCGCAAAGACGGCCGGTCGTAGCCCGCATAGCGCTGCCGCAGCTCGGCCTCCAGGGCGAGCTTGCGCTCCTCCAGGCCGCTGTGCTGCTCCGGATTGGCCACGTCGCCCATGGCCAGGACGCCCACCACCGCCCCGGGATAGAGTCTGCGCCATCTCTCTGAAACGCTCAACACGCTGCAACACTCCTTCTAGAGGCCAGGGCTTTCGACCCGTGTCCACTCGCGCCGCAGAAGCGAGAGCATGAGCAGGTCTGCAAAGCCGCTGCGTTCCCGCTCGTACTCCCGCAACAGGCCCTCCTTGCTAAAGCCCAGCTTGTGCAACAGGCCCAGCGAAGTGGCGTTGCGTGGATCGACCACGGCCTCGATGCGGTTGAGGCCCAAGCTCTCGAACCCATGAGCCAGCACGACGCCGAGAGCCTCCGACATCAGCCCGCGCCGCCAGAAATCGCGGTCCAGTTTGTAGCCCAGCTCGGCTCGGCCATGGCGCGGGGCATAGTTGTGGAACCCCACATCGCCAATATAGCCATCTGCGTCGCGGCGGCGCTCCACGATCACCCAGCGGATGCCGCAGTCGTTGCTGTAGAGGTCTCGCATCCAGCGAATCTCCTGACGCGCCTCCTGCACGGAACGGAAAGGCTCCATGCCATAGTAGCGCATCACACTCCGGTCGCGGCTGACGCGCCAGAGGCGCTCGCAATCGCTGTCCCGCGGCTCGCGCAGGATCAGACGATCGGTGTACAGGACGGGAAAGCTCTCATGGCTAGATGACATGGGTGACGTCTCGCCTGCATGCGTGGTGCCTGGATCCAACTCCTGGGGGCGAACCCCCACGTACGCCCTCACTTGATGGCGTAGAGCCCAGCCTGCATCTGCGCGTACCAGAACAGCTCCACCGTGCGAAAGCCCACCAGCTGAAGCAGCTCCAGGTGCTCGCGTAGCGTGATGGGATAGTAGGCCGCGTTGTAGCGCAATAGGTGTGCAGCGACCGTCTCATCCGATCGGCCTTGGGCGCGCTGGAAGCGTCCCCAACGCTCCAGGCCGATGCGCACCCCACGCTCGGTGGCCGGGGCGATATTCTCTATGGTGACGAAAAGGCCCTCATCCTTGAGCACAGCAAAGCAAGCCTCTACGGCAGCCCGGCGCCCGGCTCGGTCGAGGTAGTGGTGGCATTGGATCGCGGTGACAACATCGGGCCTCTCGCGATCCAGACAGGCCGCCAGATCCTGGCTGCAAACGGGGAACAGAAAGGTCACGCGGCCCTGAGCCTTAGCCTCAAGGCGCGCCCTGGCCTGCGCCAGCATCGCCTCGGCGGGATCAGCCAACAGAAAGCGCGTCCTGGGGAACCGTGAAAGCGCCAATTCGAGGAGATAGCCCGTGCCGCAGCCGGTATCGAGCCAGCAATCGGCCTGTGGTTTGATGCCCTGAACCAGATCCACGGCCTCGTGCTGCATCGTCTCATAAAAGGGGATGGTCTCACGCACCTGCCGATCATAGTGTGTGGAAACGTGCGGCGTCGCGTTGTCGGATTCACTCATCGTTCCGCTCTATCTCCGATCAACGTCCACTCAGATAGCGCTCGACGCGATCCAGCCCCTCTCTGATATTCTCCAGCGAGTTGGCGTACGAGAAGCGCAGATAGCCCTCGCCTTGCTGGCCGAAGTCGATGCCTGGCGCCACGCCCACGTGGGCGCGCTCAAGGATATCGAACGCCAAGGAGTACGAATCATGGGAAAGATGCTTGGCGTTGGCAAACACATAAAAGGCGCCTGTGGGCTCGACAGCGATCCCGAATCCGAGCTCCTTGAGGCGCCGCACCATGTACACGCGACGTTCGTTATAGATGCGCTTCATCTGCGCCACATCCGCGGCGCTCTCGCGAAGAGCCGCGATGCCAGCCATCTGCACCACCGAATTGGCTGAGATGAAAAAGTTCTGCTGCAGCTTCTGGATCGGCCGGATATAGTCGCGCGGCGCGATGAGGTAGCCCAGCCGCAGCCCCGTCATGGCGTAGATCTTGGAGAAGCCGTTGAACACAAAAGCGTGATCCGTGAACTCGAGGATCGAGTGCTCCTGGCCTTCATAGACCAGGCCGTGGTAGATCTCGTCGGAGACAACGTAAGGCCCAAGCCCGGCGATGGCGTCCATGCGCTCGGCGGAGAGCAGGTTGCCCGTGGGATTCGAGGGCGAATTGATAAGTATGGCCTGGGTCCGCTCAGTGATCCTGGGCGCGATCGACTCGGGCCGCAACTGGAACCCATCCTCCTCGCAGACCGGCACGGAGACGGGCACCCCCTCAGCAAAGCGGATGAAATTCGGATAGCAGGCGTAGTAGGGGTCGGAGAGGATCACCTCGTCTCCAGGATCGAGCAGCGCCGAGAAGAGCAGGAACATGGCCGGGGAGGTGCCCGAGGCGATGATCACCTGTTCGGGCGACACCGATACGCCGTACTTGTCGCCGTAAACCTGGCAGATGGCCTCGCGCAGCTCGAGCATCCCCAGGCTGTGGGTGTAGTGGGTATAGCCCTCCTGGATGGCCCGCCAGACAGCATCGTTCACACACTGGGGCGTGTCAAAATCTGGCTCGCCCACCTCAAGATGGATCACGTCCGTGCCGCTATGCTCCATGGCATGGGCGCGCTCGAGCACATCCATCACCAGGAAGGGGGTAATCTGCTCCGTTCGCTTGGCAACCATCAGGTCCTATGCCCTCCAACGGGTGTCTCAGGGCCGCGTCGCCACGGCCGCAAAGCGTGGTTCATTCTACCACGGAACGGCGTCATGTGCACACATGCCCGCAAGGTGAGAACCAGCGCAGGTTCCCATTTTGGCTGCTTTTGATTTGCGGATAAATTTGGTCTATAATCTTAATAATACAGATCAGGCGCCTGCTGCCATGACACAGTTGGAAGGAGGGTCTATGGGGTGGCGGAAACTCACCGGGCTGGTTGTGCTGGGCGTGTCGCTTGTCGCTCTGGCGGTGGCCCTCCTGAATTTGAGGGCGGGTGCTCAGCCCTCGTCCGTGGGGCAGGAGCCCGTCTGCGCTGCCGATGCGGCCGCGACTGCGGCAGCCCGGGCGCAAGAGGAGACCAAGGCCCTAGAGACGATCTATGGCACAGGGCTTGAGGCCCTTGCGCCAGGGGGCGCGCGCCTGTGCGTGACGGCGGCGGAAATGGCCGCCGAGGCCGAACAGGTCCTGCAGGGCGCACCTTGCATTCTGTCCGAGGGCGCGCAAGAGGGGGCCGGGTCGCCCTTGGTGGATGGCTCCTGCGAGCCCACACCGGCTGACTGCGGAGAGCTTGCCCCGGGCTGCGGCGCACAGCCGGATGGCGGCGCCTGAGGCGCGCCCGCTGCGTCACACTCGGAATGCCAAAATCGAGGTCTCTAGCCGAAGCGCCCCTGCCGCTCAAGCATGCCGAGGAAGCTGCTTTTGGCGCCCGCCAGGGTTCTGAGGTTATCCTGGTGCTCCACCGGCAAGCCCAACTGTGCCGCCACCGGCTCTAGCAACCCATACAGGAACGGTGAGCGCACATACATGCGCCTCGGGCGCGCTCCCCACTTGGCGCAGTTCGCCAGCACCAGATTCGGAAGCTTGCCCCATATCGCTTCCAGCGAGGGCTCGGGCGCGAGCATCTCAAAGCCCACGATGAAACCGCTCCCTCTTTCCACGAGAATCAACATGCGCGGCGCATAGGGGCGCTCGCCTCGCTCCCCGATAATGATGGGCATGGTGAAAAAGTCCGCCTCGAGCTCGCCTCGGCCTGCCGGCAAGGCTCGAAAGGCGCGCATCTCGGGCCCCGAGATGTTGATGCTGATCCCTTCGGGCTCCCAGGCTGCTGCGTCGACTACCTGATCCTCCCAAGTCAAGCCAGCCGCGCCCGATTGCGCCTTGCGCAGCAGATAAGTCGTGGGGCCAGCCGGCTCCAGGATCTCGGGGTTGGCCCGCACGCGCGGGGCGACCTGGACGGTCTGCTCCAAGGCACAGGCCAGGAAATGCGTCTCCTGGGGCTCGAGATACCAGGGCAGGTAGCCCCGGTGAATGCTGCGAAACAGGGGCCAGGCCTGTCGGCCGCGAAACGATAGGCCGAGGCTCTTGATGATGTCGCGGTCCCGCTGCGTCGTCTCGCTGCGATCCTCGAACGACGCCGACAAGTGGGGGATCTCGTACAGCTTGTCGGCCTCCTCGGGCGAGGCGTTTTCAGCATAGTCCTGGAACAGCCAAAGCCCCTGGAAGCCTCGATAGACCGCCAGAGCCAGATGCTCGCCTAGGGCGCCCATCACGCTGACAAAGCCGATCTCATCGCTCTCCGGGTCCTGCACGCCAAAGACCTGCCACTCTTCCATCCATTGCCATGGCGCCAGGGCCTTGATGGCCATCGCTGCCGCGTAGAGCCGGCGCCATTCATCGGGGCTGGGGGTTGGTATGCTCATGATGATCCCCTCTAGATGCAAGTGTGATCCCGCAACTCGGAGCGCACCGCTGTCAAGCACGGGCGCCTCACATGCATCATGGGGTGCATGCGAGGCGCCGTGATTCGCCCACTGAGGCTACGAGTCCTGGGCAGGGCCTCAATTCAGTCAGAGGCGCATAGGCGCCATCGAGCCTAGAACAAAGCGATCTTGGCGATCAAGGGACCGAACACGGTTGCGGTCAGCGACATCACTGTGATCAGGGTGTTGAGGGACGGCCCGGCGGTGTCCTTGAAGGGATCACCGACGGTATCGCCCACCACGGCCGCATGGTGCGCATCGGAGCCCTTGCCCCCCAGCGCGCCGTCCTCGATGAACTTCTTGGCATTGTCCCAGAGGCCGCCCGAGTTGGCCATGAACAATGCAAAGATGATGCCGGTGACGATCGAGCCGCCCAAGAAGCCGCCCAGCGCCTCGGCGCCGAAAAGGATGCCCACGATGACTGGGGTCAACAGCGACAGCGCGCCCGGCAGGATCAGTTCCTTCAGCGCGCCGCGGGTGGCGATATCCACACAACGAGCGCTATCGGGCTTGACCGTGCCTGCCAAGACGCCCTCGACCTCGGTAAACTGGCGCCGGATCTCGGCAACCATCAAGAACGCGTTGCGGCTCACCGCCAGCATGGTCAGGGCGGAGAAGATGGGCGGCATCATGGCCCCCAGAAAGACGCCCACGATCACGTGCGGCTGACGCAGGTCCAACACCCGAATGCCGACGGTCTCGGCATAGGCCGCAAAGAGGGCCAACACCGTGAGCGCCGCAGCGCCGATGGCAAAGCCCTTGGTGATGGCCTTGGCCGTGTTGCCCGCCGCGTCAAGACGGTCACATACGCGGATGGTCTCCGCGTCTTCATGGCCCACCTCGGCGCAGCCACGGGCGTTGTCCACGATCGGGCCGTAGGCATCGGCCGAGACGATCATGCCGGTGATGGCCAGCATGCCCACCGCGGCCACCGACACGCCATACGTTCCCGGGATCCCAAAGGCTACCGCCAGGAACCAGGCTGCGAACATGGCGATGCAAATGCCGATGATCGCCGGCACGATGCTGATTAGGCCGTAGGAAAAGCCATCGAGAATCACCAGGGCCGGGCCGGTCAGCGCAGCATGGGCCGTATTCTGGACCGACTTCTGGTCGATGTCCGTGAAATAGTCAGACGTGAATCCGATCACGACGCCAGCGAGGAGCCCGGCCACGGTCGGCAGGATCACGCCCCAGGGCTGATCCAGACCCAACAGGAAGGCCACCACGATCGTGAAGATGATCATGATCACGGTTGTGGCGATGGTGCCCGTGTTGAGGGCCCGGCCGGGGTCGTGCTCGCCGAGCGAGGCGGTCTGGAACCCAGCTCCGTCCATGTCCACGCCGGACGTCTGGGCGGCGCTCGCCGTGGCGCCACGGCGAACCACAAAGAGCATGCCCAGCAGCGAGGCGAACACGCCGGCCGCGCTCAGCGCGAGTGGGAGCACCACATAGGCCGACAGATTGCTGCCGCCCACAACGGCGCCCAGGATCATCACCGCCACCACCGCGGCCACGTACGAGTCAAAGATGTCGGCGCCCATGCCAGCCACGTCGCCCACGTTGTCGCCCACGTTGTCGGCCACCACGGCCGGGTTGCGCGGGTCATCCTCTTCGAGGTCGAATTCGACCTTGCCCACCAGGTCCGCGCCGATGTCCGCGGTCTTGGTGTAGATGCCGCCCCCAGCCTTGGCCAAGAGGGCCAGCGAGCTGGCGCCGAAGCTAAAGCCCAGCACGACGGCGGGATCTGTGAAGATCATGTAGATGATCGCGATGCCGATGAGCGCAAAGCCGACCACCGAAAGGCCCATGACGGCGCCAGCGTAGAACCCCACCGGAAAGGCCTTGGGCAGACCCGAGCGGGCCGCCCAGGCGACGCGCGCGTTGGCGCGGGTAGCGACGTACATGCCAAAGTACCCGGCCACCGCCGAGCAGGCCGAGCCGATCAGGTAAGCGATCGCCTCTCGCCAACCCAGGGCGATCAGGACGATCACAAAGATGACAATGGCCAGACCAGCCAGAGCCTGGAATAGGCGCTTCAGATAGGCTGCGGCTCCCTCCTGGATGGCCTCCGAGAAGTCAGCCATGGCCTTGCTTTCGTTCGGCTGCTTCATGACCCACGTGTACAGGTAGGCAGCCACGGCAATAGAGATGACACCCGACACAAGCGTAAAGATTTCCCAACCGACCATTAGCTTTGCCTCCCCCAAGATGTTGATGCTGGCTCA
This sequence comes from Anaerolineae bacterium, assembly GCA_016928125.1. The sequence goes on along the minus strand of JAFGLK010000303.1, from coordinate 12,726 downwards.
AGCATTGACCTGGCACTGTGGTCAGCGTGCAAGGTCTCCACCCCTCCATAAAGTCCCAACTGGTTCCCCTGTTTCGCGAGGGTCCAGACAAGCCAGATAAAGATTGGCCCTCATCGTGTGGCCTTCCAGCAGATATCCCGAGACACGCTGGCACGGGCCATGCCCGATCCCGGGCCCCCAGCCCTTCAGCACACAAAGCCAATCGCGCCAAATCATATATGCTTTAATCAAGGCTGTCAAAACCGAGTCCCGCGGAAATCCATCACGCCCTAATCATAACTCATCCCCACAAAGCTGAACAGTTACCCGCGGAATGGTTGCTTGCTTACGTTTGACAACCGAACGAGGGGCGTCCTACACTGGGCCCGTCAAGAGATCGCCGACCCGCTGTCAGTTCTACGCACGGTGATGGCGGGTTGCGGCCCCGAGCATACCGAATTGTCATCCGCCGGAGAGCCGTGACGTGCGTCTCGAACCAGCCTACCTGTCGCTCCTGCGGGGCGGTGATCTGTCTGAGCGCGTGAGTCGCGCCTATGCCCGTCTTGGGGCCTGCGATCTCTGCCCGCGTCGCTGCGGGGTCGATCGGCTCTCCGGCGCGCTGGGCGCCTGTCGCACGGGGCAGCGCGCCCGTGTGGCCAGCTTTCATCCACACTTTGGCGAGGAAGCCCCCCTGGTGGGCCGGGGCGGCTCGGGCACTATCTTTTTCTCCAACTGCAACCTCGCGTGCCAGTACTGCCAGAACTATGAGCTCAGCCAGCTCGGCGAGGGGGCTGAAGTCCAGCCGCGAGATCTGGCCGCCATGATGTTGCGCCTGCAGGAGCTGGGCTGCCACAACATCAACCTGGTATCGCCCTCCCATGTGGTGCCGCAGATTCTGGCGGGCGTGCTAGAGGCCGCTCAGGCCGGTCTTCGTCTGCCGCTGGTCTACAACACAGGCGGCTATGATGCGCTGGACACGCTAGCCCTGCTCGATGGGATCGTCGACATCTATATGCCGGACATGAAATACGCTGATGAGGCCGTCGCTCGGCGCCTCTCCTTGGTGGATGGCTATCCGGCCGTCAACCGCGCCGCCGTGGCCGAGATGCATCGTCAAGTGGGCGATCTGGTTCTGGATGAGCGCGGCGTCGCGCAACGTGGTCTGCTGGTGCGCCATCTCGTGTTGCCCGAGGGACTCGCCGGCACGGCCGAGATCGTCCGCTGGCTGGCCGAAGAGGTCTCGCCGGCCACCTATCTCAACATCATGGCCCAGTACCATCCCTGCTACCGCGCGGAGCGTTTTCCCGAGCTGCGACGGCGGATCACACGCAACGAATACCACCAGGCGCTGCAGTTGGCGCGTCAGGCTGGGCTCTTGAGGCTGGATCGGGGCTGACAGAGTGCGCTGCTCGGGCGACGTAGGACGCCCTTGGGTGGCCATGCGGTTCGGCAATCCCGTCTCTGCGGCGGCGAGTTACCCTTTTGGAGATACGATGCGAGAAGTGTTTTCTGTGTTTTACTTCTTTACTATGCTGTACGATGCACAGCGCTGCGGGAGCATCCCGGTTGACGCGGCCCTGCATCTCGTCTAGTATCATCCTAGGAGCAGGGGAGTGCGTCGCGGCCAGGACGGCGAGAATGGTGTAGGGGAGATATGAGCGCAATAGATACGCCAATCGGAGAGCGGTTTGCCTGCGGTGATCTGGGGATCATCTGCATGCAGGGTTGCTGTGAATTGGGACGCCAGGTTGATGCCCATATCGTGCGCGACCGCAGACGTCGTCTGAGGGAAGGAGGTGGGCCGGAGCGCCTCGATCATGTGGAGGCATCCTATCTGGTGCCGGTGGAGCTGCCCCGCTTCCAGACCGGGGATGCCAAGGCCCTCTTGCCCCAATCGGCCCGGGGCAGGGATTTATATATCCTCTCGGACGTGGGCAACTACAGCTGCACCTACGAGCTCTTTGGGCGCACGGTGCCCATGGGGCCCGACGAGCATTTCCAGGACATCAAGCGCGTAATCTCGGCCATCGCCGGGCATGCCCGACGCGTGTCCGTCATCATGCCCCTGCTCTACTCGAGCCGGCAGCACCGTCGCAGGGCGCGCGAGTCATTGGACTGCGCCATGGCTCTGCAGGAGCTGGAGCGGCTCGGTGTCGCCAACATTGTCACCTTTGATGCGCACGACCCGCGCGTCGAGAATGCGGTGCCGCTGATGGGTCTGGAGAACCTGTCTCCGCTCTCGGGCATCTTGGACGCTTTTCTGGAACGTGAACGGGACGTGCGCGTCGACAAAGATCACCTGATCGTCATCAGCCCCGATACGGGCGCGGTGGAGCGCGCCATCACCTGCGGCTGCGCCTTGGGGTTGGACGTGGGCCTCTTTTACAAGCGGCGCGACTTTTCTGTGGTGGGCGGGCTCAACCCGATCATCTTTCACGAGTACATGGGGCCCGATGTTCAGGGCAAGGATGCCTTGATCATCGACGACATCATCTCGTCCGGGGGTTCGGTCCTCGACATCGCCGCCGAACTCAAGCGCCGCGGCGCCGCACGCATCTTTGTCGCCGTCACCTTCGGGCTCTTTACGGAGGGCATCCAGCGCTTTGAGGAGTTCTACCAGGCCGGCAGGCTGCACGCCGTCTACTCGACCAATCTGACCTACGTCCGCCCGGAGCTGCTCTATACCGGTTGGCACCGCACCGTGGACATGTCTGCGTTTATCGCCCAAGTGATCAACCGTCTCAACTTTGACGAGTCGATCAGCTCGCTCTTTGACGTGGTGGAGCACATCCGTGCGTTAAGCACCATCCGGGAGCCGGCTGCGCCTGCGGCGCAGCAATCGAGGAAGGGAGAGCCGGTCTGATGCAGGGATCCATCCCCGTTCTGATGGTCGAGCGTGAAGGCCTGGCAGAGGCTTGGGAGCGATCGCTCGTGGCGGTCTACGAGCAGGGTTGCGATATCGCGACGCAGTATGACAAACCCGGCGATCCGCCCAGCAAGGACTGCTCCATGACCATCGTGGTGCGTGATCCGCTGGCCGAACCCATGATTCATCGCGACATGCCGGGTGGCCTGGAGGATCTGCAGGAGTATGTCCTTGAGGTCCTGGATGGCATTAAGGACCATCTGGTGCGCGATTCGGCCGCTGACGTGGAGGACACCCGCTGGGAGTACACTTATCACCAGCGGCTCTTCGCCTATCAGGTACCGGGCCTGCAAGGGACCACCGACCAGATCGAGCTTTTGGCCCGCAAGCTAGCCGAGACGCCCCATACCCGGCGCGCCCAGGCGATCACCTGGCAGGTGTGGGAGGATAACTACTGCTATGACCCGGCCTGCCTGCAGAGCATCTGGTGCCGGTTGCTGCAAGGCGAAGGAGACGTCTGGTACCTGAACACCAACGTCCGCTTTCGCTCCAACGATGCCTACAAGGCCGCCTTCATGAACATGTTCGCCTTTATTCAGCTCCAGCAGCGCATCGCTGCGCGCATCGCCGAGCTGTCGGGACGAACCGTGCGCTTGGGGCGCTATGTGCACCAGGCCGATAGCTACCACATCTATGGGTCCTATCTGCCCGAGTTCCGCGAGCGATTCCTGGGACTGCTCGAGAAGCGCACCTTCGAGGGGCGCACCTTTCGCTATGAGGACGTGCGCCCGATGATGGAGGAGGCCATCCCGCGTCTGCTGGAGAAGGCCGCGCGCATGGGACGGGGTGGGGAGCCCCGCTCAAGCGCCAGGTTCGATTGATCAAGTTCACCAAGCTGGCCCTGCGTTCACGCTTGGCAGCCGATCGGGAAGCGGTTGCGCAGTCATGGCCGGATGCTGAGCGCGCGTGCTCGGCTACCAGATGCCTGGCACAAGGCGAAAGCGCACCTGCCCGGCGTACTCTGCATAGCCTGGGAGTTCGGCCTGCAGCGTGCGATCCTCCAGGGCCGTACGCAGCAGAATCAGCATCGCTCCCAGCGCCCCCGGGACCAGAGCCCACCATGAGCCCAAAGCCAGCGGGAGACCCAGATCCGCCAGGATGATCCCCAGGTACATGGGATGGCGCACCATGCGATAAGGGCCAGCCGTCACGACCTGATGGCCGCGTTCGCTCTGAATGCGCACCATGCTGGAGAGGAAGCGATTGGCGGCCATGGCCCACCAGACCAACGTCGTCGCGCCAACCAGCCCCATCCAACCTGCTCCGCGCACGATGGCCGGAGGGTGGGTCCAGCGAAAGCGCCCCGCGTCCAGGGCGCTCACCACCAGCGTCGCCAGCAGGCATGCGGTGTGGCCCGTCAAGATGAGCCTGTCCCAGCGCTTCACGCCAGGGCCGGGATGGCGACGTTCCTCGATCAGCTCCGGATCGCGTCGCATGGCGCGGATGACCAGGACGGCCACAAAGGCCAGGTAGCCCAGCAGGAAGGCCCAGCCAGCGATCCAGTCGAGGCGACCGGCAGCGCTGAAAAGGGCCAGCCCCAGCAGGGAGCCGTAGACGATGGCCTGGAGCGTCAGAGAGCGCCAGTTGGTCCTGCCGACTCGAGAGTGAGCCTGTCGCTCGTCACGATGGATCATAGCGACCCCTGCCCGGCGCCGAGGACATGTAGAAAGGGGCGAGCCGGATCACCGCCGCCTCCAAGCGCCCCAGCGGTTCAGATGTGCAATTCCACGATGTCGCCGTCATGCAGCACGTGATCGCGGGCGACCATTTGGCCGTCGTAGACGTCCTGGCCCCAGATTCGCGCCGTCTTGAGTTGCTCGTAAAAGTCGCGGTGGACGCTGCCAGCGAACTCCTCCAACGTGGCGCCCTCGTGGATCACGAAGGGCGCGCCCAGGTCAGGCTTTTCCCCCGGCTTTTTCGAGTAGATGCGGATGATCTTGAGCGCCTTGAAGACCGCCTGCTTGAGCGCATCTAGATTGCGACCCGTCTGGGCTGAGACGGGCACCAGTGGCCAATCGTCCTCCAAGAGCGCGCAAAAGATCTCATACAGCTCGTCCGATTCGTCGTCGTCGACCTTGTTCACCACCACCAGAAAGGGCACGAAACGCAGCCGGGACGCTTCCTCCTCGCTGTAGCGCCCCTGGAGGTGGGCAGGTACGATGCGCTGCGCCTCCAGGATCGCGATCCCTTCCTCCAAGTGCTGCACCGGCGTGGTTTGCAGGTCCACGATCAGCAGAACCAGATCGACTCGGCGGATCAAGTCGAACAGCTCGGCCTCTGAAAAGTCGCGGCTGAGGGGCGGCGTGTCGATGAGCTGCACCTGGACGTCGCCGACTAACATCATGCCCGGGGTGGGCTCCCAGGTGCTGTATGGCGAGGGCGACACCTCCGGCTCGGCGCTGGTGAGGGTGCGCACCAACGCCGACTTGCCCGTGTTGGGCAGGCCGACCACGGCCACCTGCCCAGCCCCCTCTCGGTCGATGCGGAACGCAGAGGTGTGACGGCTGACGCCCTTCTTGCTTTTGGATGCGTCCTGCAATTGGGCCAGTTTGCGGCGCAGGTCAGCTCGCAGGTGATCGGTCCCCTTGTGCTTGGGGATCAGGCTCATGAACTCTTGCAGAGCGGCGATCTTCTCATCGGGCGAACGGGCTTCGCGGTAGCGCTGCTCCGCCTTGGTCGCTTCAGGTGGAAGATTCAGCGGCATGGCTCCCTATCCCTTCGAGCGTGGATCCATATCCTGCCTATCAGCTCGCCCTCATTGTACCACGAATTCGCGTCGTGAGAAGCCCCGATGCAGGCCTGAGCCGGGAACCCGGCGCTCAACGGGATGCTCTTCGTCGGCCGTCACAGCGTCTCAGTCAGTGTAGAGCCAGGGCCAGCTCGACGGCCGCCTCCGCGTGGATGCGCGTGGTATCGAACACGGGCACGGAGGTATCCTCTTGGCTCACCAAAAGCCCGATCTCGGTACAGCCGAGGATGATCCCCTGGGCGCCACGTGCCACCAGGTCATCCATCACCTCGAGATAGGCCGCCTTGGACGAGGGCTCGATGCGCCCGACCACCAGTTCCTCGTAGATCACCCGGTGGATGCCCGCTCGGGCGGGCTCGGGCGGGATGAGCACCTGCAGGCCATGGCGCTCCACGAGGCGGCCCCTGTAGAAGCCCTCCTCCATCGTAAAGCGCGTGCCCAGCAGCCCGATGCACTCGAGACCATGGTCCGCGATACGCTGCGCCGTGGCGTCTGCGATGTGCAGCAGGGGCACGTGAATGGCCGCCTCGACCTGAGGGGCAACACAGTGCATGGTGTTGCTGCAGATGAGGAGCATGTCGGCGCCAGCGGCTTCCACCTGCCGGGCGCCGCCGACCAACATGTCGCCCGCCTCGTCCCAGCGGCCGCTGCGTTGGAGCACCTCCAGCTCCGCAAAGTCGAGCGAGACCATCACGCTTCGCGCAGAGTGCAGGCCTCCCAATCGCCTTCGGGCACCTTCGTTGATCAGGCGATAGTACTCGATGGACGACTCCCAACTCATCCCTCCGATCAGCCCGATGGTTTTCACTTTGCCCCCTCCTCGCGCTAGTTCGCCCCCATGGTCAGGCCGCTGGCCGGTGCGCATGGCACCCATCCCAGCCCCTGGCGAGTGCCAGCCTATCCCCGCTCTGGTCCGCTGTCAACAGCAACCGGAGGCAGGGCTGCGGCAAAGTGTCCCATCCCTGAGACGGCTCCCCACTTCGTACACATAGTATACAGAGTATATTGTCCAAGCTGCGAGCCCTGAGGCCTGCGCCGCGGCGGCCGCGATGAGGCTGCTTGTGCGATGTCGGTCTCTGAGAGGCGGCAGGGCTTCTCAGGGCTCCGGCGAGTGGGTCTCAGCAGGGGCCCCATCCGAGGACAACCCAGAGGCGGAATTGGCCCAGGTGTTTTGTAGATGGCTTGAGAGCGCGTATAATCAAGGGCAATCGTTCGCGGCCATGCTGGCCGCCAGTCGAGCTGGCCGCGTGTCGGTGACCGCCGGCGCACGCTGCCGGGCCAACACCCCAGGTGGAGGAAGTGGCGATGCTCAAGACGCATACCTGTGGCGAACTGCGAAGCGCCGATGTAGGCGCGCGTGTGACCCTGGCTGGCTGGGTACATCGCCGGCGCGATCACGGCAATCTCATCTTTATCGATGTGCGCGACCGTTGGGGGATCACCCAGGCCGTGTTCAATCCCGCCGTGTCGCAGGATGCACACGACAAGGCAGCGCGGCTGCGCAACGAGTTCGTGGTGCAGGTGAGCGGCGTGGTCGCAGAGCGCCCGGCGGGCATGCACAACCCCCAGCTCGCCACGGGCGACATCGAGGTGGTGGCGGATCAGCTTGAGATCCTCAGCGAGGCCAAGACGCCCGTCTTCTACATCAACGAGGAGGGCGAGGTAGATGAGGCTCTGCGTCTGCGCTACCGCTACCTCGACCTGCGGCGCGAACGCATGCAGCGCAACCTGGTGCTGCGTCATGAGGTGGTGCGCTTTATTCGAGACTACCTCGCGGAGCGGGGCTTTGTCGAGATCGAGACGCCCATTCTGATCAAGAGCACGCCCGAGGGGGCGCGCGACTATGTGGTGCCCAGCCGACTGCACCCAGGGCGCTTCTATGCCCTGCCCCAATCGCCACAGCAGCTCAAGCAATTGCTGATGGTGGCCGGCCTGGAGCGCTACTTTCAGATCGCCCGCTGCTTCCGCGACGAGGATCAGCGCGCCGATCGCCAGCCCGAGTTCACCCAGCTCGACCTGGAGATGTCCTTCATCGACCAGGAGGACATCCTCCAGTTGATCGAGGGGCTCTTGACCGAACTGGTGCCGGCCGTAACCCACAAGCGGCTGTTGTACACTCCGATGCCTCGCTTCACCTGGGCCGAGGCCATGGCGCGCTATGGGAGCGACAGGCCCGATATCCGTTTTGAGATGTTCCTGACCGATCTCTCCGACTTGCTGGCGGATTGCGAATTCCGCGTGTTTCGGGAGACCATCGCCGGCGGCGGACAGGTCAAGGCGATCTGCGCCCAGGGCTGCGGCGGCTACACGCGGCGCCAACTCGATGAGTTGGCCGAGCTGGCCAAGACCTTTGGCGCCCAGGGCCTGGCCTGGATCGCCGTCCTCGGCGACGGCCTGCGCTCGCCGATCGCCAAGTTCCTGAGCCCGGAGGAACAGGACGCCATCCTCGAGCGCATGGGCGCCCGACCGGGCGACTTGGTGCTCATCGTGGCGGACCAACCGATGGTAGTGGCCCAGGCCTTGGGCGCCCTGCGTCTGGAGTTGGGGCGGCGGCTCAAGCTGACCGACGACGACGTGTTGGGTTTTGCCTGGATCACCGAGTTCCCGCTGCTCGAATGGGATGACGAAGAGGGGCGCTGGTCGGCCGTGCATCACCCCTTTACGGCGGCCTTTGACGAGGACCTCCATCTGCTGGAGACCGAGCCGGGTAAGGTGCGCGCCAAAGCCTACGATATTGTGGCCAACGGGTATGAGATCGGCGGTGGGAGCATCCGTATCCATCGCCGCGATGTGCAGAGCCGCATGTTTCGCGCCATCGGCCTCAGCGAGCAGGAGGCCCAGGCGCAGTTCGGGCATCTTCTGGAGGCCTTTGAGTATGGCGCGCCGCCCCATGGGGGCATCGCGCCGGGCATCGACCGCCTGGTGATGCTCCTCGCGGGCGAGCCCAACATCCGCGAAGTGATCGCTTTCCCCAAGACGCAGAGCGCCGTGGATCTGATGACCCAGGCGCCCTCGCCTGTGAGTGAGAAGCAACTGCGCGAGCTGCACATCAAGCTCGATCTGTAGACACGGGCGCGGAACGCTGGATCAGGTCGTCGGCCAGTGGGCTCCCGTCCGACCTTTGTGCTGGGGATGCAGGCTATGTCACGCAACGCGGAAAGCTGGGATGTAGGTCGAGCCGAGCAGGAGATAGGGGTCACCTTCAAGGACCCCTCTCTGCTCGAGGAGGCGCTCACCCACAGCTCGTATGTGAACGAGAACCCTGAGGTGCAGTTCGCAGACAGTCAGCGCCTCGAGTTCCTGGGCGATGCGATTCTGGACTTTGTGGTGGGCGAGTGGCTCTTTGCGCGCTATTCTGATGCGCGTGAGGGCGAGTTGACCAGCATCCGCGCACGGCTTGTGCAGACGTCGGGCCTGGCTCGATTGGCGCGCGAGATCCACCTGGGGGCCTTCCTGCGGCTGGGCCGGGGCGAGGAAGGCAGTGGAGGCCGGGCCCGACCTGCGAACCTCTGCGCCGCCTTTGAGGCGCTGGTTGGCGCCATCTACCGGGACCAGGGAATCGATCTGGCGCGGCGCTTTGTGCGTGGATTCCTGGAGCGGCACGCGCAGGAGATCGACGCGGCCCGAGCCCTCAGGGACCCCAAGAGCTTGTTACAGGAGTACACCCAGGCGCACCTGCGGGCCACGCCGCACTATCGCATTGTGCACGAGGAAGGGCCAGACCACGCCAAGCGTTTCACGGCCCGAGTCTCCGTCAAGCAGGAGGTCTGGGGCGAAGGCACAGGTAGCAGCAAGCAGGCCGCCGAGCAGGCCTCTGCCGAGGCGGCCCTGGCACGCTGCGTAGAGCGCCCCAGAGGTGGCGAATTGGAGACCGGATGCGCCTGAAACGCCTTGAGCTCTATGGCTACAAGAGCTTCGCTAGCCGGGCCGTGTTCGAGTTCGGCCAGGGCATCACGGCCATTGTGGGACCCAATGGCAGCGGCAAGAGCAACATCGCGGATGCCATTCGTTGGGTCATGGGCGAGCAGAGCTTTCGTCTGCTTCGCGCCGATACCACCTCCGACATGATCTTTGCCGGCAGCCGGCGCCGCTCGCGCCTGGGTATGGCCGAGGTCCTCATCACCCTCGACAATGCCGATGGCTCGCTCCCCGTGGATTATACCGAGGTCACCGTCGGTCGGCGCGCCTATCGCTCCGGCGAGAACGAATACCTCCTCAACGGCCAGCGCGTGCGCCTGCGTGACATTCTCGACATCCTGGGTGGGGCCGGGCTGGCTCGCAGCACCTATACGGTCATCGGCCAGGGCCTGGTGGATGAGGCCCTGGCATTGCGCCCCGAGGCCCGCCGGGCGCTGTTCGAGGAGGCCGCGGGCATCGGTCCCCATCTGCGCAAGCGCAGCGAGGCGCTGCGTCGCATGGAGGAGACAGAGCACAACCTGGAGCGTGCTGGAGATATCCTCGCTGATCTGCGGCCGCGGGCAGGCCGGCTTCGCCGCCAAGCGGAGCGCGCTGAAGAGTATCTGCTGCTCGAGCAGGACCTGCGCGAGTTGCAGCGCATCTGGTACGGCTATCATTGGCAGTGTTGCAGGCACGATCTTGGCGAGGCCATCGCTGAGGTCTCGCGCTGCGAGGCGCGCCTGATGGCGCAGCGCGAGCACATGCGCGCTTTCCAGCAGCGCGCCACGGGGCTTGACGCACGACGCACAGGAGCTCGTGCCCGCATCCAGGAGCTGCGCGACGCGGAGGCGCAACTGCGCCGTGAGGCCGAGAGCGAGGGCCGCCAACTGGCCGTCACTCAGGAGCGTCGCCGCCTCTACGCTGCCCAGCTGAAGGCGCTCGTGGCGGAGCACGAGGCCCTCGCCTTGCGGCGCACTGTGCTGCAGGACGAGATCGACAGCGCGCGGACGGAACTAGCCGCCCATGAGGAGGGGCTGCGTCGGGCGCAGGATGAGCTGGCTGAGATCCACCAGCGGCTGGTCCGAGCGGATGCCGCGCGTGGAGCCACTCAAGCTGACATCGACCAATCCGTGGCCGGGCTTGAGGCCATCTCTCGAAGCGTTTCGCAGCTGCGCGCGCGGCTGGAGCAGGGCTCAGAGGCGCAGCGGCGGCTGGCTGGCGAGTTGGTCGAGATGGAAGAGACCCAAGCGGCCTTGGCGCAGCGTCGGCAGGGACTGGAGGAGCGCCGCCTGCGGCTCGCCACGCGTGAGACCGAACTGCTCTCAGAAGAGCGCGGGTGCGAAGGCCAGATGGCTCAGATGGAGGCGGGAATCCGCTCCCTGGCCGAGGCCCTTGAGCGCGACGACCAGGCTGTGAGCCAGGCGCGCAGGGAGCTCGACCGCCTGGCTGCGCGGCATGACCTGCTGGCACGCCTGCGCGAAGAGCTGACCGGCTATGCGCCGGGTGTGCGTCGCGTGTTGGAGGCCAAGGGGCGCCTGGAGGGCATCGTCGGCACGGTGGCCGAGCTGATGCATGTGCCTCAGCAATATGAGGAGGCGATCGCCTCGGCCCTCGGCTCACAGATCCAGAATCTCATCACAGAGCGCTGGGAAGATGCGGCGGCTGCCATCGCGTATCTCAAGCGCGAGGGGGGCGGCTGGGCGACGTTTCTGCCGCTGGACACCATTCGGCCGCGCCGTGCACTCGACCTGGCCCCCGACAGCGAGGTGCTGGGTGTGGCCAGTCGTCTGGTGCGCTACGATGAGCGTCTGCGCCCCGCCTTTGAACTGCTTCTCGGGCGCGTTCTGGTGGTCAACGATCTGGAGGCTGGCCGGCGTCTCTTGGGGCGGCGCAGCGGCGCCTCGCTCTATGTGACGCTGGACGGTGAGCAAGTGCGGCCCAGCGGCAGCCTGAGCGGCGGCCGCCGTGAGGAGCGCACCAATCTGCTGGCTCAGGAGCGCGAGTGGCGCGAGCTGGCTGAGCGCCTGGCGGCCGCCAGGGCGCGGTTTGAGGAGGCCGAATCGGCTCGCAGGGATCGGCAGGAGCAGGCCGAGGCGTTGCGCGCGCAGCGTGGCGAGGTCGAGCGCGACCTGGCTCGCATCCGTGACGAACGCAGCCAAGCTCATCGGGCGCTGACGGAGCACGAAGAAGCGGTGCGCCAGAGCGAGCGCGAGGCGGAGTGGCTCGTCTCTCGGGCCGAGGGTATACGGGCTCAATTGAAGGGCGAGGACGAACGCGTAGCCCTTCTTCAGCAGGAACTGGCAGCGGCCGAGGAACGGGAATCCGAGAGTGCGGCGGCCGTGGCCGCGCTGCGACAGCGTCTGGACGCGCTGGGCGACGAGCCGGTGCGGCGGCAGGCCGCCGAACTGGAGACGCGCGTGGCCGTGGCGCGGCGCACGGTGGAGAGCCAACGCCGGCTCCTGGCCAGCCACATCGCCAATCTGGAGCAGATCGCGGGTCAGGTGGACGAGAAGGCGAATCAGGCCGCGACGCTGCGTCTGGAGCTGGATCAGCTTGCGGAGGCAGCCCGGACTGCCGAGCTCCGGATTGCAGCGCTGCATGAAGAACAGGCCGCGCTGCGCACATCCCTAGGCCCGCCGCAGTCGGCCTTGTCGGATCTGGAGGCGGCCGAGCGGCAGTTGGAGCGGGAGCGCGACGTGGCCCGTGAGCGTCTCCATGAGGTCGAGCTGGAGCGCGAGCGGGCCGACATGGAGCGCGATCGGGTGCGCGAGCGCCAGACCACACTGGAGCGCGAGATCGAGGCCGAGCTCGGTCCCATGGATCTGCCCGACGATATCTCGCATCAGCTACGCCTGGGCTTGCCTGAGGAGCGTATCGAGCTGCCGGACGTGCTTCAGCTGCCTCGAGGGCTGGGTGACGAGATCCGCCAACTGCGGGCGCGTATGCGGCGGCTCGGAAGTATCAACCCTGAGGCGCCTCAGGAGTATGAGCGTCTCCTCGAGCGGCAGACCTTCATCGAGGAGCAGATCACGGACCTCAAGGGCGCGATCGCCTCGCTGCACGAAATCATCGCAGATCTGGACGAGATCATCGAGCGTGACTTTTGCCAGACCGTGGAGGCGGTTGATCGCGCCTTTCAGGGCTACTTTCAGGTTCTCTTTGGCGGTGGAGATGC
>JAFGLK010000302.1 GCA_016928125.1 Anaerolineae bacterium | reverse complement strand
TACCAGTGATGGCGATGGGCAGCGGGAAAGCCGGGTCCGAGATGCGTCTGCGGAGATGACGTCTGCCAGCCGAGCACAGCTCCACAAAGCGAGCGGGCCGGCCTCGGATGAGGCCGGCCCGCCTGGGGCTGGGACGCGCAGCTGTTTCGGACTCGATGGCGAGTGCTGGCTCGCAGGGGTCCGTATGGCCGCCAACGAACATGAGGTTCCCCACAGTCGTTGGCTGGGGAAGGGCCACGGACCAGGCCAGGCCTGCGCGCGATTCGACCACATCCTACTCGACGAACGTGAACGGCTGATGACGAATCGCCCTCGTAAAGGTGAACAAATGTTCATATTCGGCTGCCATATTCGGCCGGAGAGGTCGATCTGAGGAGACACCCCCCTGCTGCGCCTCCAGCAGAAAGCTCCACCGGAACTCGCACAGCACGCCCGCATGGGAGGTCGCCCGCCGTGGCTGCGAGAGGCCTGCTTGCGGGCAGGGCGCTGCGCCGTTTTACCTTGCGTCCTTCCTGGACTATAGTGGAGCTGCTGCAGAGAAGGGACGCATATGACTCTCCCGCCCGGGGGCGCAGGGCGTCTTTTCAGCTACTCATGGAGGTTTGTGGTGTCTGATCTGATCTCACCCTATGGCGGCCAGTTGGTCAATCTGTGCGTGTCGGGCGAGGAGCTCGATGAACTCAAGGCCTACGCAGGCAAGCTGCCCTCGCTTCAGCTCTCGTCGCGCAGCACCTGCGATCTGGAGCTCCTCGCGATGGGCGCCTTTTCGCCGCTAGACCGCTTCATGCGCGAGGCCGACTATCGCTGCGTGCTTGAGGACATGCGTCTGGCCAGAGGGCATCTCTTTCCTATTCCCATCACGCTGCCTGTGCAGCCCGGCCCCGATATCCATGTGGGGCAGGAGATCGCCTTGCGCGATGATCATAACAATCTGCTGGCCGTGATGACCATCCAAGAGGTCTACGCCTGGGAGCGCGAGGAGGAAGCGCAGAAGGTCTATGGCACCCTTGATTCGCGTCATCCCCTCGTAGCCGAGATGCACGCCTGGGGTCCGCTGAACATCTCTGGGCGCGTGCGCGTGCTGCAGATTCCCAAACACCATGACTTCTCTGAGCTACGTCTGACGCCAGCTGAATGCCGCGCGCGCCTGGAGGCCATGGGTGTGAGCCACGTGGTTGCCTTTCAGACCCGGAATCCGATGCACCGCGTACATGAGGAGTTGACGAAACGGGCCATGGATCAAGTGGGCGGGGCGCTGCTGCTGCATCCGGTGGTGGGCATGACCAAGCCTGGTGATGTGGATCATTTCACCCGCGTGCGCAGCTACCGCGCACTGGTGCAGCACTACTATGATCCGGGGCGAGTGGTGCTCTCGTTGCTGCCGCTGGCGATGCGCATGGGAGGCCCACGCGAGGCCGTCTGGCATGCCCTCATCCGGCGCAATTTCGGCGCCGACCATTTCATCGTCGGACGCGACCATGCCGGGCCTGGCGAGGACTCGCGGGGACGTCCGTTCTATGGCCCCTACGAGGCCCAAGAGCTGGCGGAGCGCTTCAGCGAGGAATTGGGCGTGACGATCGTGCCCTTTCGGATGCTTGTCTATCTCCCCGGCGAGGACCGCTACGAGGAGGTAGATCAGGTCCCCAAGGGGACGCGAACGGCGGGCATCTCTGGCACACAGGTGCGTGAGGACTATTTGAACAATGGTGAGCGCCTGCCCGATTGGTTCACCCGCCCGGAGGTGGCGGAGATTCTCTCCGACGCCTATCCGCCGCGCAGCAAGCAGGGCGTGTGCGTCTGGTTCACGGGCTTGAGCGGATCAGGCAAATCGACGACGGCCGACGTGCTCACGGTGCTGTTGGAGGAGCATGGCCGCCAGGTGACCCTGCTGGATGGCGATGTGGTGCGCACCAATCTCTCTAAAGGCCTCGGCTTTAGCAAAGAGGACCGCGACACCAATATTCGGCGCATCGGCTTTGTGGCGGCAGAGATTGTGCGCCACGGCGGGGTGGCCCTCTGTGCGGCGGTCAGTCCCTATCGCGCCACGCGCCATGACGCGCGCAATATGGTTGGGGCAGATCACTTTGTGGAGGTGTATGTGAACACGCCTCTGGAGATCTGTGAACAGCGGGATGCCAAGGGGCTGTACGCCAAGGCCCGGCGGGGTGAGATCACCGGCTTTACCGGGATCGACGATCCCTACGAGGCGCCCGAGAATGCAGAGGTTGAGCTGGATACGGTCAACTATACCGCCGAGGAGAACGCACATCGCATTCTCGACATGCTCATCGAGCGAGGATTCGTGCGACGCGCTTCGCCGGTCGAGGCCCTAGTCATGGCTGCCAAGTAGGGAGGCGCCGATGCGCGCCCGACTTACGACGGCGCACACTCCAATGCGAGGAGGGATCTGAGCATGCAAGTCCATCTGCATGAGATGACGAGTCAGGAGGCCGAGGCGGCGCTGAGCGCGGCCCAGGTAGTGATCGTGCCGGTGGGAAGCTGCGAATGGCATGGCCCCCATCTGCCGCTCAACGTGGATCACGAGACGTCGCAAGCGTTCGCCCGGGCCGCTGCCGAGGCGCTCTATCCTCAGGTGCTGATCACGCATGTGATCGAGGGGGTGGTGCGCGGCCAGATGCAGTTCCCGGGCAGCATCACCATCCCGCCCCACACCTTGATCGAAACGTTGGTGGGCGTGTGCCAGAGCCTCAACTATCACGGCGTGCAGCGTATCCTGATTCTGAACGGGCACGGCAGCAACCGCTCCCAGACACTGGCGGCGGCCATCCGCGCCAGCAAAGAGTTCGACATGCAGGTGGCCACGGCCAGTTGGTGGGACTTGACGCCCGAGAGCGCGGTGAGCGAGATCATGGGCGGGCGGTCGATCCCCGGCCACGCCGGCGACGCCGAGACATCGCTGATGCTGTATCTCAAGCCGGAAGCCGTGCACGTGGAGCGCGCGCTGCAGGCGCCTTGGGAGCCAGAGGTCGCGGCGGGGCGGGGAGGCGTGGCGGGCTGGGAGCGGGCCGGCATCCAGCACGCCAGCGCGGCCAAGGGTCAGGCGCTGTTTGAGCAGACCCTCGAGCGCATGGTGGCCTGGCTGCGCGCATTTATCGCCGGCGAGAGCGCAGTGGTCGAGCCGCGCGCCGATCGCGAGGGCTACACCGTCGAGTTCTTGGGACCGCGGCTGTGGTACTTTTGGGCCGAGACCAATCAGCGCTTTATGGAGCAGTTCCGCCCGCGCTTCAGAGATGCGTCCGGCCACCCCTATCCGGGCGTGACGCTGGACCGCGAGGGCAACCCGATCCAGGAGTAGATCGAGCTGGCCTGAGAGCGTCCGCTGGTTGGCAGGAGGTCTCAGGCCGGCCTTGTCGTCACGCGTAGAGGCCGATGCTAGCCGCCGCGCACCAACTGGGCCGCCAGGCGGATCGCCTCGATCATGCTCTCCTGGCTGGCCACGCCCTGCCAGGCGATGTCGAAGGCGGTGCCATGGTCCACCGAGGTGCGGATCACCGGCAGGCCCAGCGTCACGGTGATGCTGCGCTCAAAGCCATGGGTCTTGATCGGGATGTGCCCCTGGTCGTGGAACATGGCCACCACCACGTCGAACTCGCCGCGGATGGCCCGGAAAAAGACCGAGTCGGCCGGGATCGGCCCCTGGGCGGCGATCCCCTCGGCCTGGGCGGCCTCCACCGCGGGGCCGATGGCCTCGATCTCCTCGCGCCCCATCAGCCCCTCGTCGCCGCCATGGGGATTGAGCGCGGCCACCGCCACGCGTGGCTGGCGGATGCCCATCTGGCGCAGGCCGCTGTTGGTCAGGCGGATCGTCTCCAGCACGGCCTCCAGGGTGATGTGACTCGCTACCTGGGCCAGGGGCAAGTGCCGGGTCACGTGCACCACCCGAAGCCCCTCGGTGGCCAGCATGGTGGTCACGTTTGGCTCGCCCAGCAGGTCCGCCAGCAGCTCGGTGTGGCCGATGTAGGGCACGCCGGCCTGTTTCAGCGCGGCCTTGTTGATCGGGCCGGTGGCCAGGGCGTCGACTTGCCCGGCTTGGGCGAGGTCCACCGCCCGCTCGACATAGTCCACGGCCGCACGCCCGGCCGCCGCGGATACCTGGCCGAGCGGGAGCGTCGCCAGGTCCACATTGTGCAGATCGAGCACGTCCGGCGCGGCGGGGTCATAGCGAGCCGCCTCGACGTCGGCGATGGGATGGATCGCGAGGGGCGACGCGCACAGCGAGGCCGCCTTGAGCATCACGCTCGCGTCGCCCACGATCAGCGGGCGGGCCTCCGCCCACACGTCGGGGTGCGCCAGGGCCTTGGCGGTCACCTCAGGCCCGATGCCGGCCGGGTCTCCGATGGTTATGGCGATAATCGGTTTGTCGCTCACGGTGATCTCCTCTCAGGTTTCCAGAGTCTCGGCCGGCCTGTGTGGGGGTCTGCGCGAGCCGAGTTGCGGTCATGGCCACTCTGCGCCAGAATTGTAACCGAAGGGCGCTCTGCTGCCCAAATGGCGCCCCATCTCGCAGGCGTGATGCTCGGGTCGGGGACGATGGCCAGATCGGCACCCTCAAATCATCGGCGCCACAGGGCGCAGAGCCAGGCGAGATTCCTTGGCTTGACCAGGCGAGCGGCGAACCCCTGCTCCGAACGGATGGTCACGTGCATGTGGATTTGCCTCCCCTGTCGGATTCGGTGTGCTCCACGGATGCGCACCTGGAGCTAACTTCTGGAGGATGGGATGGTCGCCTCAGACGGGGACACACCCGACCTGTGCGCGCGACATAGTCGTCATAGGCTTCCCCAAACTGGGCACGCAGCATGGCCTCCTCCCGTGGGACGCGCACCGCGGTCAGCACGCTGACCGAGATGAGGGCCGCCGGCCCAGCGATCCAGTTCCACAGCAGCCCAGGCTGAGCGAGCGCCCAGAGCCACAGGGCCGCGTAGATCGGGTGGCGGATACGGCCATAGATTCCCTCGGTCACAAGCTGGTGCCCCTGCTGGAGGATCACCGTAGAGGAATAGTGGGAGCCCAGGGCGCGATGAGCCAGCCAGCGGATCCAGAGGCCCAGGCCAAAGATCGACACAGCCGTCCAGGCTGTCCAGGAGGGCAGGTGGTAGTTGGCAAAAGCGAGCCAGGAGGTAAAGGCATAGAGGGCAGGTGCGATCCAAACTCCGAGCGCGAGCACAGCGAGCACCGCTTTCTCTCCGTGAGTGAGGCGGCGCATGAGGCCAAGGCTTTGCTGTGCCCGGCGCACATGCCGTGGCAGGCGAAAGGCCTCGGCCAGGGCCAGCCCAGCAAAGTAGACGCCGATGAGGATCCCACGCGTCATGAGGCGCTTCGCCCATGGCGCTGGTCCCGGACTTCCGGGCGCGTCTGCCGCGTGGAGACCCTGCGTGCTATTGCCTCAGGAGCGCCCAGCTTGAAGATCAGCGGCAGCCAAACCGGCTCGGCCCACGGGCCGGCGGCGCGCCACTCATACGCGCCCAGGTCGGGCAGGCCGTCGCGGGCGCGGCCTTCCAGGTCGTGGGTGGGCGCGCCCTGGAGGCTGCCCGCATCGATGGCCGGGCTGCCCTCTCGCAGGTGGAGATCCGCGCCGGGATAGCCCGCGACGAACTCGGGATCGAGTGCCAGATCGCCAGTGCCCTGGCCGGATGCGGCGGCCCAGGCGCCGTTGGCGAACTCCGCGCGCGTGAAATCGCTATCCCGCCCGGAGACGAACTCGGCCGTGATCTCGGCATCGGCACGGCTGAAGTAGAGGTTGTGCTCCTCGCGCGCCAGCGTGACGCCTGGCCCCAGGTAGACGCCCGTGGGCCCGCCATCCAGCGGCGTGGCGTTGAACGCCAGGATGTTGTTCGCCAGGGTCAGGTTCACCGGCGGGCGCGCCAGCTCCTCGGGATAGCCCACGACCAACGCCCAGTTGCGCTCGGCGGTGGCCGGATCCCACATGTTGTAGGCCACTGTGTTGTTCACGATCTCGAGCGTGCTGGAGTAGGTGCCGACCCACACGGCGCAGTTGCCCTGGCCCCACACCAGGTTGTTCTCCATGCGGCCACCGGCCCAGAGTTTGATCCCGTTGAGGCGGTTGCGCACCACCCGGTTGCGCCGCAGGATCACGCCCAGCGCGTTCCCGGCCCGGTCGCGGGAGTTCAGGTCGATGCCGTCGCCGCCGTTATCGTGTACGTAGCAATCCTCCACCAGCACGGGGTAGCCGCGGGCGAACTCGATGCCGTCCGAGCCATAGAAGCCCTCTCCGGGTGCGCCTGTGCTGTGCACCTCCACGCGGCGGATGACGATCTCGTTGCATGGACCGGGCGTGCAGTCCAGGGCTGAATAGAGGCTGCCCTGCACGACGGAATCCTCGAGCGTGATCTGTTCGACGGGGCCCTCATCCGGCGGCCCTTCGGTCTCCCCGTAGGTCATGCGCAAAGCCGCCTCGCCGCCAGAGATCACCAGGTGGTCCAGGTGCACGTGGCGATTGTCACCCGTCAGAAAGAGGCCCCAGGTCGCGAAGCCCTGCAGCCCGAAACCGCTGATGCGCACACTTGAGACGCCGCGCCCCAGGGTCAGGAGTTCTGCGGCCTGTCCCGCGCCATCGAGCAGCGGCTGCTCACCCGGATAGGCCGCAAAGGTGATAGCGGCTTCTTGAGTGCCCGAGTGCGCCAGGTAGACAGCTTCCGTTTCGTAGGCGCCGCCCCTGAAACAGACCGTGTCGCCGGGCGCCGCCATGTCCGCGGCGTGCTGGAAGGTAGCCCAGGGCTGGGCCAGCGTGCCGGGGTGGCCATCGTCGCCGGCCGGCGAGACGTAATGCGTGCACGGGGGCAGAGCCGCGCTGGGGCGCGCTCGGGCAGGGGACGCCGCGGCTAATATGAGGAGTAGGGCGCAAGGGACGACTCGCACCCAGGATTTGCCGCTAGACATGCCTCAACCCCTCCTGCTGAGCGTCGCCTCTGTCGGCGCTCAGCATTGCGGAGACGTAGTGCGTCTCCGGCGCCATCGGCGCTGACTGGCCCCTAATGCGGCTCCGCGTTCACTTTGTAGATGTGCAGCACGGGCCCCGGCCGCTCGCGGTGCCACAGGCTGACCAGCGGGCCGTAGATCTCATCAAACACAAAGGGGGGTTCGTGAGCGCCTGGCGCGACCCTCTGCACCATTTCGAACTCATCGTCCAGAGAGGTATAGAACGCGTCGCGGGCGCGATCCCTGGCTTGATCCACCAGGTCGATCCTGGCGATATGGCTGCTCGTGATCACGTAATCAAAGCCCTGATCCCGGTACCAGTTCACATCATGCTCCGATAACCCGCTTGCCCCGATTTCCACAACGTCGTACGTGCCCGAAGCCGGGGGCCCGGGGCGCTCGGCGGTGGCCAATGGAGGGCTGTGCACGGGCCAGTCCACCGCGATGCGGGCGCCGCTGGGGATGTGCGTCTCGATCCAGGCTTTGGCCAACGTGCGCGTGTCGGTGCGCGTGAGGATCCAGTCGGAGCGCATGGACTCTGTGGCTGGTTGCAGCATGGCGGCGAGCGTCAGGAGCGGAAGCAGCCAGCGGCGCGCTGAGGGCGAGCGGTCCGTGAACAAGGCGGAAATCCACAGCGCGCCTTGTGCGGCGAAGAGGGCGGCGAAGGGCAAGAGCGGCAGAGCGTAGCGTGTGAAATAGTGTCTGGTTGAGCCCATGGCCAGATAGTAGAGCAACGGAAAGGAGAGAAGCACCCGGCTCTGGCGATCTCTGTTCCGGATGGCCGAGACAAGACTCCGACCAATGCCCAGGAGGGCCAGCAGCAGCGCGAGCGCCCCCAAACCTTCGTTGAGGGTCTTCAGGTAGAACACCCAGCCCGATACACGATCCACCTGCCAGATCTCGAATCCGCCGCCCTGGCCGGCACCGTGTTGACCCAGGGCTTCGCGCACATAAGGAGCCGGGTTCAACAGGATCTGCCAGGCGCCCAGAGC
>JAFGLK010000301.1 GCA_016928125.1 Anaerolineae bacterium | reverse complement strand
TGGCGCCGAGACTTGATCGAGTGGAGCTATCCGACCGAGTCGCCGGGGCGCCGGTGACGATCTGGGATAGGCTCCGTCTTGTATAGGATGAGCGACGCGCGTCAAGCTGAGCCGGAGCACGAGTGATCATAAGGTAGGCTTTGTGGATAGACCGACCAGACTCTTTAACCGGGATTTTTACCTTCTCTTTCAGGGCCAATCGGTAAGCAACCTTGGCGTGCAGGCGTTCACCATAGCCATGGTTTTCTGGATCAAGCACGCCACCGACTCGGCCACACTGATGGGCGTCATCCTGATGGTGTCGAGCCTGCCCGCAGTGCTCTTGGGCCCTGTGGCGGGGGCCTTTGTGGATCGCTACTCCCGTCGCGCTATCATCGTCTTGAGCGATGTGATCCGCGGTCTGGCTGTGCTGACACTGGCGGTGTTCATCTTCATCGCGCCTGGCGCGACTGGGACCATCATCCCCTGGCTATTTGGCGTCTCGGTGGTGAGCGCCATCATCAGCGCCTTTTTCGGCCCCGCCGTATCGGCCGCCATTCCCGATCTGGTGCCCAAGGAAAAGATCACCGCCGCAAACTCCCTTGCGCGCATCTCGTACCAGATCGCCATGTTTCTGGGACAGGGCATGGGCGGCACGTTGTTTCGGGTCGTCGGTGCCCCAGGTCTCTTTTTGCTGAACGGCCTCACCTATCTCTTCTCCGGTATCAGCGAGTTCTTTGTCAGGATCCCTCAGCCGGTTCGCGACAAGACAAGCTCAGTCCGGGAGCAAATCCATGTGTTCAGGCGTGATCTCGTGGAAGGCTTCCGCTATGTCTGGAAGCAAGAGGGCCTGAAGCAAACCGTCCTTTTGTCCTGTCTGATCACGTTTTTTTCGACACCTGTTCTCATTCTCTTGCCCTTCTTTATCGAGAACACTCTGGGCGTCGAGCCTGATTGGTACGGCTTTCTTCTCGCAAGCTATGGGCTGGGATCGGTGTTGGGGTTTCTGGTCGCCGGCGCTCTGAGGCTTTCGGGCCGGCGGCGGGGGCTCTTCCTGATCGTCTCCATCCTCGTGGACGCGACGTGCTATGCCCTGTTGGGGCTGGCCGGGACGCCCGTGGTGGCGCTGATCATCGCCACGGTGGGAGGCTTGACCGAGGCTTTTGTGATGGTCCACATCACCACGCTGGTGCAGATTGCCACGCCAGCCCTCATGCGTGGGCGTGTTTTCGGCCTGTTGGGCAGCCTGGCGGGCAGCCTCGCGCCGATCGCCATGGGCCTGTCGGGCATCATCGCCGACTTGACGAACCACAATATCCCCTTGATCTATCTGGGGTGTGGGACGGCGATGGTCGTGCTGGCGATCGCCTTGATCCTGCGTCGCCCCCTTCGGCAATTCCTATCCCAGGACGAGTCAAGCGAGAGCTATGGCCTGATGACGGCGTCGTTCTACCCGGGAGCCGAGAGCTATGTGGCCAGTGGTTCATAAGATGACCAGTGAAATAAGCAGTACCATGTATCCAAACACCCTCTGGGTCCGAAAAATCAATCCCGACGTGTTGCCACGCGTTCGGCTGTTCTGCTTTCCCTACTCGGGCGCCAGCGCTGCAATCTACCATCCCTGGGCGCAGGCTATGCCGGCGGGGATTGAGGTCTGCCCGGTCGAGCTCCCGGGACATGGCAGCCGTCTGGCCGAGCCGCTCTACGAGCAGCTCTCGCCCTTGGTCGAGGCCGCGCTGGAGGCCCTGCTGCCTTACCTGGACGTGCCCTTTGCGCTTTTCGGGCATAGCTTGGGCGCCTTGGTCAGTTTTGAGCTGGCCCGCAGCTTGCAGAGGCAGCATGGGTTGGCGCCTGCCTGTCTGTTCGTCTCAGGTCACGCTGCACCCCAGATCCCTGACCCAGAGCCGCCGATCCATACCCTGCCTGAGGAGGCCTTTGTGGAGAAGCTGCGCGCTCTGAACGGGACGCCCGATGAGGTGCTAGACCATCCCGAATTGCGGGCGTTGGTGCTGCCGATCCTCAGGGCCGACTTTACGATGTGCGAGACCTATCACTATGGGGATGAGCCGCGGTTGCGGTGCCCGATTGCAGCTTTCGCGGGTTTGAGCGATCCTTATGTCACCCGCGACGACCTGTCGGCCTGGCGAGAACAGACGGTCAGTTCCTTCAGTATGCATCTGCTGCCCGGAGATCACTTCTACCTGCAGCGTGAGCAGCGCAGACTAATAGAGATCATGGCCAGGAAGCTGAACGAATGGCTCGGTTTGGGATAGGTCCGAAATTGGAGGCAGAGCGCATCCCAGAGAGATGGCAGCGCCCCCCGCGAGCGCTTCGGATCGACGCATCGAAGGTGGATGTTTGGCGCGCGCCGCTCGACCTTGAGCCAGAGCCCCTGAAGGCCATGTGGGCCTTGCTCCCGCCCGAGGAGCGGCAGCGTGCCGAACGGCTCCATTTCGAGCGTGATCGGCGCCGTTTTGTGGCCTCACAGGGCTGGCTCCGGGTGGTTCTGGCGCACTATGTGGGCAAGAGGCCGGAGGAGATCCGGTTTGCGCGCGGCGAGCATGGCAAACCGTATCTGACTTCAGGGTCTGGGGGACCGCATTTGCGCTTCAACATGGCCCATTCCCACGCTCTAGGGCTCTACGCGGTCGCTTGGGGCCGAGAGGTCGGCATCGATCTGGAATACATGCGTCCAGAGTTGGCGGATGAGCAGATCGCCGCCCAATTCTTCTCGCCTGCAGAAGTGCGGGCCCTGGCGAGTTTGCCTGCCGATCAGTGGCAGCAGGCCTTTTTCGCCTGCTGGACGCGCAAAGAGGCGTATCTCAAGGCGCTCGGTCAGGGCCTCTTGTTCGGCCTGGATCAATTCAGCGTGTCGTTGGATCCGGATGCCCCGCCAGAGCTACTGGGCGCCCACGATGCATCCGAGCTGGGGCGCTGGTCTCTGATGAACCTGGAGGTCGAGCCCGAGTATGGTGCGGCCCTGGTCGTCGAGGGGCGGGATTGGCAAGCACGTTATTGGCGATGCGAGTCGCCGTGAATGCATGCACAAGGAAGGACGAGATGGATGATCAAGCGTTGATCGCGGCTTACGCTCAGGGAGAGCGCGAGTTCTCGGACGCCAAACTGGCCTATGCTAACCTTGAGGGCGCCATACTCTCTGGCATTGATCTGCGCGGGGCGAGCCTCTTTTCGGCTCACCTGCGAGGTAGCGATCTGAGCAACAGCGCCCTGGCCAGTGTGAATGCGACCGGGGCCGACCTACGCGAGGCCCAGCTCTACGGGGCAGATCTCAGCCAGGCCAGCCTGACGGGAGCGAACCTGTCCGACGCCAAGCTATCTGGCCCCACCACAAAACTGGTGGGTGCGGATCTCACATGGGCCAATCTCAAGCGGGCAGATCTGAGCGGGGCCGACCTCACCGGCTGCAAGCTGGTGGGCGCGGACCTGACAGGTGCGATCTTGAGAGGCGCTAACCTGCGAGAAGCAGACCTGATCGATGCGAAGTTCGTCGAGGCCGACCTGACGGGCGCCGACCTGAGCGAGACCCGGCAGATCGCCACGGACTTTGGGGGAGCCATCATGCCGAACGGTGAGCGGCGGTCTTGAGATGAAGGGCTTCCGCACGCGGATGACGTCGGCAGACGCTATGGCCGTGGTGATAGAGGGCGTCAAAGGAAGCAGGGCGTGACATGTCGAGCTCTGACTCGAAAGTGATCGATCTGCGCAACGTGACCAAGACCTACATCACCGGAGCGGGCGAGGTCACCGTGCTCAAGGGAATCAACCTCAGCATTGGGCCTGGTCGCTTTGTGAGCATCGTTGGTCCTTCTGGATCGGGCAAATCAACCCTGCTCAATATGATCGCAGGCATCGACGCGCCGACCACAGGGGAAGTCTACGTCGCGGGGCAACCCCTTCACAGGATGAGCCAGGACGCTCTGGCCAAGTGGCGCGGCCGTCATGTGGGCGTGGTGTTCCAGTTCTTCCAACTGCTGCCCACGTTGACGATTCTGGAGAACGTGGTGCTTCCGATGGATTTCTGCAACGTCTACTCCAGGCGCGAGCGTCCTGAGCGCGCTCGTGAGTTACTGGAGTTGGTAGGCATCGTCCAGCACGCGGACAAACTCCCCAGCACATTGAGCGGTGGAGAACAACAGCGCGCGGCGATGGCCCGTGCCCTGGCCAATGATCCGCCACTGATCGTTGCAGATGAACCAACCGGCAATCTCGACTCGGTCACGGCCGCGGGCTTGCTCCAGCTATTCCGCCGGCTTCGCGATGCGGGCAAGACCTTGCTCATCGTGACCCACGACACCGAGCTGAGCCGACAGACCGAGGAGATCATTCATCTGCGAGACGGTCGTATCGAGCAGTCTATCGTCCTCAGACCCTCGGTCCAAGAGCATCTGACGGTTGAGGGCTCATGAATATCGGACGGCGCAAGGCCTGGCGCGATTTGGCCCAAAGCAAGGCGCGGACCGTGTTGGTTGTGCTCTCGGTCAGCGTCGGTGTGTTCGCGCTGGGCCTCGTATTTGGGCTTTCCAGCGTCATGCGCCTGCGGATGACCCAGGATCACCTCAACGCGGTGCCAGCCCATATCCTGTTCGCGGGCGGTCCTTTCGACCGGGATGTGGTCAGCGCCGTCTCGGCCGAGGCGAATGTCGCCCAGGTGGAAGCCCGAACGGAGGCCGGATTCCGATGGAAACGCGAAGGCGAGACCGACTGGCGACCGGGCACGCTAATTGCTCGCTCCGCCTATGCCGACATACGGATGGAACGCCTGGAACTGATGAACGGCGCCTGGCCCGATGCTGACGTTCTGGCCGTAGAGCGCCAATCGGCTGCCTATTTCGGCTTGGGCGCCGGCACAACCATCCTGGCCGAGTATGGCAAGCGCGAGAAGCCAGTTGCGATCGAGGGCCTGGTACGTTCTTCCTCGATTACCCCGCCCCAATTCGGGGGCAATGCAACCTTTTACACCACGGCCGAGCAGGTGACCTCTCTGGCCGGCCTCGCATACCCGAATCGTCTGAGCGTGCGCCTGGAGAGTTTTAGTGTCACAGGTGCCGAACTGGCAGCTAAGCGTGTGCAGGATCGGCTGGAGCGCATGGGGGTTCAGGTCATCGGCTATCTTGTTTCGGATCCCAGTGTCCACCCATTGCAGTCCATGGTCGACACCATGGCGCTCGTACTCACCCTGCTGGGAGCGCTCTCTCTGGGGTTGAGCGCCTTTCTGATCATCAACACCACCCGATCTCTGGTGATCCAGCAAGTGTGGCAGATCGGCGTCATGAAAGTGTACGGTGCGACCTCGCGCCGCCTCGTGCGCATGTATCTGTTGATGGTGTTGATATATGGCGTCTTTGCCGCCCTGCTCGCCATCCCCACGGCAGCGCTTGCCACGCACTGGGTTTCGATCTGGTTGCTAGATCTGATCAATATCGCTGCCAGCCCGTTCTCGATTTCCCTGGGGCCTATGCTCATCCAATCCGTGATCGGCTTGCTCGTGCCCGCCCTGGCAGCCCTTGGCCCGATCATCAAGGGCGCGCGAGTGACGCCCAGGGAAGCGATCAGTACACAGGGAATCGGTGACCAGTTTGGCGGCGGCTGGCTCGATCAAGCGATCGGTCGATTGCGCGGGCTGCCTCGGCCTCTGGCGCTCAGCCTGCGCAATACCTTCCGACGCAAAGCGCGCGTCCTGCTCACCCTTCTGACGCTTGTGGCCGCGGGCCTGATGTTCATCACCGTTATGAGCCTGGGCAGCTCGCTTCGCGAGACCCTCAACACACTGATCGCGGGGATGGGGCTCGACGTGTGGGTGGTCTTTCCGCAGCCTGAACGTGGGGAGAGGTTGATTGAGATTGCGGTCCAGGTGCCCGGCATAGCCCATGCCGAAATGTGGGATCAGCGCGCGGGCCGCATCACCTTGACGGGTGGCGGCGATGAGGAGGTCTATCTGTTGGGTGTGCCGACCGATTCAAGCATGTTCAATCCACAGATCATCCGAGGGCGTATGCTCTTGCCGGAGGATGATTACGCCATTCTGCTAAACAGCAAGATCGCCACCGATGAAGGGATCGGCATCGGCGAGCAGGTTGAGGTGACCATCGATCAGCGCGTGTCGAGATGGACCGTTGTGGGCCTGGTCGTCAGCATCACGGATCAGCAGCGCGACAGCTTTGTGCCCCTCTCGACGCTGTCGAGAGAGATGGGCGATATCGGTCGGGGCACCGTGTTGATGCTCAAGACGGATCGAGCCGCCGATCAGCAGTTGAAGGATACGCTCCAAGACACCTTCAGGGCTCGGGGCTTTGAGCCCAGCTTTCTGCTCAGCGCCACCGAGATCAGACAGCAAAGCCAGGCGCAGTTCAATATCATCCTCTCGCTGATGTTTGTCATGGCCACTCTGGCGGCTGTCGTCGGCAGCTTAGGGCTCACTGGGACCCTGTCCATCAATGTCATTGAGCGCACCCGTGAGATCGGCGTGATGCGCTCGATCGGCGCCTCGTCGCGATCGATCATCAGCATCTTTCTGGTCGAGGGGGTGATGCTGGGCGTGCTTAGCTGGCTGGTCTCAGCTCCTTTGAGCTATCCTGGAGCCCGGCTCTTTGGTGGGGCTGTGGGCACAGCTCTGCTCCAGGCTCCCCTTGAGTTTCGCTATTCGACAGGCGGCACCGTGCTTTGGCTGATCATCGTCTGCGTCTTGTCTTCGTTGGCGAGTGTATGGCCAGCCTCAAAGGCGGCCAGCATTCGTATCGTTGAGGCATTACGTTTCGAGTGATTGGAGGGATCATGCAAGTCCATCGTAAACGGCACACGGCCCCAGTGTGTCTGATATGTCTGATGGCTGCCTGCGTGGGGATCCTGCTTGCCGGCTGCAGTGGGGGTACGCCTGCCCAGGCCATTGTGGAGCCCACCCTGCCTCCGGTCGAGACAGCTTCCAAGAATATCGTCTCGGCGGAGGCCGTGATTGTGCCATGCAAGCACGCTTCTTTGAGCTTCTCTAGCCCTGGGCGCTTGATGGAAATCCTGGTAGCTGAGGGGGATGCTGTGGAGGCCAGCCAGGAACTGGCCAAGCTGGACACGCGCGATCTGGAGCAGGCCCTCTCCCAGGCGGAAGCCGGGCTCAAGTCAGCGCAGGCGCAGTTGGCCAAGGCCAAGGCCGGCGCAAGAGCGGAAGAGCTTGTCTCAGCCGATGCCAACGTGAGTATCGCCCAGGCCGAGGCCCGAACCGCCGAGTACGCCATCGAGACAGCCGAAGGGAATCTGGCGGCCGCT
Organism: Anaerolineae bacterium; assembly: GCA_016928125.1. The sequence continues at coordinate 3,942 of JAFGLK010000301.1, read as the reverse complement.
CAGGCGGCCTATGAGCAGGCCAAGGCGGGTGTCGAATCTGCCAGGAGTGCCGTCAAGATCGACGAGGGCAATCTGGCCAGCGCCCAGGCCGCTTTGGGCACAGCGCAGGCGAACCTCTCCCAGCTTCTCGCTGGTCCCACTGACTTGGAGATTCAGATTGCCGAAAAGCGCGTCGAGATCGCGCAGAATCAGCTGTGGGGCTATCAATCGCAACGGGATGCTGCGTCCGGAGCCCACGTAAGCGCCGCCGAGCGCGAGGCGGCCAAGGCGAATGTGGCCACCGGCGAGACCCAGGTCATCATCTCGCAACTGGAGCTGGAGCAGCTCAAGGCAGGGCCCCAGCCCGCCGATGTCGCTGTCGCGCGCGCCAAGGTGACCGAGGCCCAGGCTAACGTCCAGATTGCCCAGGCCACACTGGCCCAGGCGCAGGCGCAGGTGGCCAGCGCTGAGGCCCAAGCGAAGGAGGCGCAGGCGCGTGTGGAGACGACTGGCGCGCAGGTCTCTCAAAGCAAGAGCCAGCATGAGGCCGCATTAGCCCGTGTGACGCGGGCTGAGGCCGAAGGCGATCTGCTTAAGGCTGGCCAGCGACCCGAGGAGATCGCCATCGCTGAGGCGGCGGTGGCCCAGGCCGAGGCTAGCCTCATGGAGGCCCGTAACGCCCTCGACGATGCTGTGCTCAGGGCGCCCTTTGCTGGTACTGTGGGTGAGATCCTGGCCCAAGAGGGCGAGTTGATCGGTGCGCAGGTGACGGTCATCCGAGTCGGGGACCTTACCTGCCTACGAGCTGAAACAAGCGACTTGAGCGAGGTGGATATCACCCGAGTGGTCGTGGGCCAAGGCGCCACAGTGACCGCCGATGCGCTCCAGGGTCAGTCCTTTGACGGCACGGTATCCCAAGTGGCCCTCACAGCTAGCGACTATCGGGGCGACAAGGTATACACCACGGTCGTTGACCTCGAAACGAGTCCGGACGTGGGGCTACGCTGGGGCATGACCGCCTTTGTGCGTATCAAGGTGCGTTGAGCGGGAGCAATCCCGCCCAAGCCGGTTCTGGAGACCTGGCTTCCTATCATCGGCACCCGGACTGATGGTCGGAAGCCAGGGGGGAATCACGATGACTCTGGCGTTGATGGTTGATCCGTCCGAATATGACGTGACGTACTCTATCAATCCCTGGATGCAGCCCGGGTGCGGTGTAGACCGAGACAAGGCGCGGCGTCAGTGGGAAGCGATTCGCGACGCACTGATTGCCTTGGGCGTCCAAGTGGAGGTGCTGGACGCGGGCGAAGGACTGCCTGACATGGTGTTTGCCGCCAATGCAGGCATGGTTCACGGAGATACCGCCATCATCAGCAAATTCCGTTACGCCCAGAGACGCGGCGAAGAAAGGCTTTTTCGTGCCTGGTTCGAATCCAAAGGCTACCGCGCCTTGACGCTGAACGACGGTGCGATATGGGAAGGGCAGGCCTGTACGACATGGCTGGGCGACCTGCTGCTGTGCAGCGTCGGGGATCGGGCCAACTCTCAAGCCTACCGCGAGATCGCGGACATCTGGAGTGTGCCTGACGAGCAGATGCGGCTCGTGAGCTTGGTTGATCCTTACTTCTATCATCTGGACATCCCATTTTGCCCGCTGGATGCAGAAACCTGCCTGATCTGTCCCGCAGCGTTCGAGCCGGGTGGTTATGACTGGATCAAGGAGCGGCTACCTCGGGCAATCGAGACGTCGCGCCAGGAGGCGCTCCAATTCTCGTGCAATGCCTTTGCCTTGGGCGAATACATCCTGATGCACAAGGGTGCATCATCCAGGCTCAAGCGCAGGCTGGTCTCCTTGGGCTATCGCATCATCGAATTGGATGTCTCAGAGTTCATCAAATCTGGAGGCGGGATCAAGTGTCTCATCTTCTGGATAGATGATCCTCTTTGCTAGGCCGGCATACTTGCCGTGCGTATTTCTGGTCCGATTCATCTCTCTTGATGAGTGATAGGGAGTATCGGCCACGTGTCGGTCGACCTATGCGACAGCGAACTCATAGCAGCTTGCCTGGAAGGGCGCGCGTGGGCCTGGGAAGCGATCATTGATCGCTACAAGCGGTTGGTCTATGCCATTCCTATGCAAGCCAACCTGTCGCAGGAGGATGCTGCGGATGTTTTCCAGACCGTGTTTGCCGCGCTGCTGCGACATATCGATCGGCTGCGCGACGCCCAGGGTTTGGCCAAGTGGCTGATCACCACCACACAGCGCGAAACCTGGAACGTGCTTCGCAAGAGGCGCCGCGAGCCGACGGACGAATCGGCCTTCTCCGGCCTGTCGACACAGCCGACGACGTTGGACAGTCCGGAGAGACATACAAGCGCAGCTATAGATAGAGAGCTCCTCCTTGAAGCGCTACGTCAGCTCGACCAGCGTTCCCGCAAGCTGCTATGGATGCTCTATCTGGATCCGGCAGAGCCCTCTTACGAGCAGATCGGCGAGTTGATGGATATGCCGCTCGGAAGCATCGGTCCTACGCGCGCGCGCAGCCTCAAGAAGGTCGCCAGAATCCTCAAAGAGATGGGCATGGACTGATGTATGTCTGAACACCCCGTCACGTTCGAGAATCTCGTAGACTGGCTTGAAGGACGTCTCGATGATGAGGCACACCGACACGTCACAGCCCACCTGAGCGCGGGTTGCTCACGTTGCCAGGCGGAGTTAGCACTGCTGCGCCGCATCCTGGCGGCAGGGCGACCACCGGTCCTATCGATGGCTTCGGCGCTTGACCCGCCGTCGGAGATCGTGGCCCAAGCCAAGCGCCTCTACCGATCCACGCAGACCCCGGTCCAGTCTTCGACACGCTCTGGGCGCGTTGCGTGGCCATTCCGCCGTACGTATGCCCTCGCAGCCGTGCTCATTGCCGCGCTTGTGGGCCTGGCGTGGCTTATCCGGACGCCAACGCCCTTTGCACAGGAAGCTATGCTGGCTTCCCGTGGGGGGCAGGTGGAAGCCCAAGTGGCTGAATCGGGCCCATGGACTGCCGTAGAGCAGACTCAAGAGCTCCGTGAAGGCGTCGTCTTGCGGACATCGGGCGGGCCCGCCACCCTGGCGCTCTTTGAAGGGAGCACTCTCAACATGGAGCCTGGGGCGGAGATCCGCCTCATGATGCTGCGCTCTGGCCTTAGGGGTGCGTCCTACAGGATCTTGATCGAGCAGGAGAGTGGCTCTGTGGACTATGCTGTGGCGGCGCTGCGCGGGAAGATCTCCATCTTTGAGGTGCATCTGCCCAGTGTCCGGGCCACCGTCAGCGTGCTGGGCACCCGTTTCGGTATCGTGGCGGATGCAGATGGCGTGGTGCACATCTCGGTAACCGAGGGGTATGTGCAGGTCGCGAGTGACCGCGACCATTTGGTGCTTCAGGCGGGAGAGGAGCTGACGATCAGGGAAGCGGGAAGGTTGATCATGGCTATGGAGAGCCTAGCATGCAGCGACCTCGCGCCCACGGCTCAGGCGTTCGAACTCGCAGGCCAGGAGGTCTTGCCGACGCCTTCCATGGATCCCAAACCATCCGTTGCGCCCAAGACCGCTCGGATCGTCCTGCCCACCGCCACCCTGACGCTCGAGACTCCGGTGGAGCGCTCAGTGCCAGAGACTGGCCAGAGAGGGGAAAACTATCCCGAGCCAGATATGTCGGCGCCAGATGAGTGGCCGACCCCGACCATGACGCCGAGTCAGATGGCTATAGCGCCCTTACAGGGCGAATCAGTGTACGTGGCAGCTCCTGCGAAGGAAGAGCCGCCCCACACGTGCACGCCTGCGCCTCAACCGTCGCGCACGCCGCTGCCGTCACCCACGGCTGAGCCCAGTGCGACAAATGAGCCTACGGCGACGTGCTCACCGACACTGACGCCTACCGCGGAACCCTCGGCCACGCTCGTGCCTCCTAACACGGCCACGCCGACGCG
>JAFGLK010000300.1 GCA_016928125.1 Anaerolineae bacterium | reverse complement strand
CTGCAAGCGGAAGTGGCTCAGTGGTAGAGCATCTCCTTGCCAAGGAGAGGGTCGCGAGTTCGAATCTCGTCTTCCGCTCTCGCAAGAGCTGGTTCTCGGGAGTCCCCCGCGAACCAGTCTTTTTTGCGTGAACCGAGCCTGCCCGCGTCTTTCGAGGGCTCTCATCTTGTGCTATAATCTCTATTTGGGGCCTGATTCTCTTGAGGAGGTCGGCCTAGCTCTGAGCCTTGCGCCGAAGGGAGGATCTCACCTTGAAAGTCTCGACAGAGCCTGTTGGAACCAGACAAGTCGCCCTGACCATCGAACCGGATCCGGAGCGCATCCAGAACGCCATGCGCCGCGCTGCGCGCAACCTATCTCGGCTCCGCCCGGTGCGCGGCTTTCGCCCGGGGCGGGCGCCCTATGCCATGGTCGAGCGTATGCTGGGCCGCGAGATGATCCTGAACGAGGCGCTCAATGATATCGCCCAGGATCTCTACCGCGAGGCGGTGGAGGAAGCTGGGATCGAGCCCTACAATCGGCCGCAACTTGAGGTGCAGTCTCAGGATCCGCTGACGCTCACGGCCAACGTGGCCCTGGTGCCCGTGGTCACGCTGGGCGACTATGCGGCCATCGAGATCGAGCCCGAACCGGCAGTTTCGGTGTCCGAGGAGCAGATCGACGAGCAAGTCGAGCTGGTCCGGCGACGCTTTGCCGAACATGAGCCCGTAGAGCGCCCCGTGCAGATGGGTGATCAGGTGGTCTGCAGCATCCAGGGCGTGGCCGATGGCGAGACCGTGGTCGATCAGAGCAACGCCACCCTTCAGGTGACCGATGAGCTCACGCCGGCCGGGTTCGCCGAGGCCCTGGTGGGCATGTCCGCCGACGAAGAGCGGACCTTCTCCCTGACCTATCCCGAAGACTTTGAGGACGAGGATCTGGCCGACAAGAACGTGGCGTTCACGGTCAAGATGATCACCGTGCGCCAGACCAATCTGCCCGCAGTGGATGATGATCTGGCCAAGATGGCGGGCGACTATGACACCCTGGCCGAGCTGCGCGAGGGGCTGGCTGAGGACCTACGCCAGCGCCTGGAGAGCGAGGCCCGCCAGCGTGAGGCCGAGGCTGCCTTGGCCGCCCTGTTGGAGCAGGCTTCGGTCGAGTATCCTGCCTTGGCGCTGGAGAACGAGGTTGAGGCTGCGCTGGAGCGGCAGCGGGCCAACATGCAGCAGATGGGCTTCACCTTTGAGGCCTACCTGCGTATGACGGGCACCACCGAGGAGGCGTTCCGGGAGCGCGTGCGCCCGGGCGCCGAGCGCGCTCTGTTGCGGCGCCTGGTGCTGAGCGAGTACGCCCGGGCTGAGGAACTCACGCTATCTGAGCAGGAGCTGAACGCCGAGATGCAGGGCTTTTACATGCGTATGGCCGCTGCTTATGGCGAGCGCGCAGAGGAGATGATGCAACAGGCTGGTGGGCGCGATCTGCTGGGCCAGCTTTATGGCGATGCCCTGATGCGCAGAGCCATGCGTCATCTGACGGCCAAGGCGACCGGGCGAGAGGACGAACTGGCCGAGCTCGCACAGCCGGCGCAAGAGGCGGCTGCCGCTTCCGAGGAGGACGCCTCAGCGGGCGACGAACCGTCGGGGAACGAGGCCCAGACCGACGCGGCTCCTGAGGTCCAGGCTGAAAGCGGCTCTCAGCTCGACGAATAAAACGCCCCCTGGCGTCGTCATGAGTCTGGACAAGGGGGCTGATCGGGGGTGGCCGCCCCTGATTGGGCGCCTTGGCGATATTCCGGTTTGTTACCGTTTGAGGAGGTAGCATGCAACCGCAAGCACTGATTCCGATGGTGATCGAGTCGACAGGCCGCGGTGAGCGAGCCTATGACATCTTTTCACTTTTGCTGAAGGAGCGCATCGTCTTTCTGGGCACGCCCATTGACGACAATGTGGCCAATCTCATCGTGGCGCAAATCCTGTTCCTGCAGCGCGAAGATCCCGAGCGCGAGATTCAGCTCTACATTCACAGCCCGGGTGGGATCATCTATGCAGGACTGGCGATCTATGATACAATGAAGATGGTGAGTTGCCCCATCGCGACGATCGCGGTGGGCAGCACCGCCAGCATGGGCACGGTTTTGCTGGCAGCAGGTACACCCGGGCGGCGCTATGCTCTGCCCAATGCCACCATCCATCTCCATCAGCCTCTGGGTGGCGCTCGAGGACAGGCCACCGATGTGCAGATCCAGGCCGAGGAGATTCTGCGCCTGCGCAAGCGCATGAACGAGATCCTCTCCGAGGCGACTGGCCAGCCCATCGAGCGTATCGAGCGCGACACCGAACGTGATTTCTACATGGATGCGGCGGGCGCCAAAGAGTATGGGCTGATCGACGAGGTGCTGTTGCCGCGGGCGACCAAGGAGAAGGCCGAAGCGGAGGATGCCTCATGAGCTTACGAGGTTCTGCGCCGAACTGCTCATTCTGTGGCCAGTCGGAGCATAGCGTGCGTAGGCTCATCGCAGGGCCCAATGGGGTCTATATCTGCGATGCCTGCGTGGGCCTGTGCAAACAGATCCTCGATGCGGGCAGAGAATCAGACCGTGAAGAGCCCATGACCCTGGACAAGGTGCCGCCGCCGCGTGAAATTCACGAGGCCTTGGGCGAATACGTGGTCGGCCAGGACCTGGCCAAGAAGGTCTTGGCTGTGGCGGTCTACAACCACTACAAGCGCATTCTGGCCGGGGTCGACCGCGACGACGTCGAGGTGCAAAAGAGCAATATCCTGCTCATCGGCCCCACGGGTTGTGGCAAGACGCTCCTGGCCCAGACCTTGGCCAGGATCCTGGACGTGCCTTTCTGCATCGCCGATGCCACCGCGCTCACTGAGGCGGGCTATGTGGGCGAGGATGTGGAGAACATCCTCCT
>JAFGLK010000299.1 GCA_016928125.1 Anaerolineae bacterium | reverse complement strand
GGCGAGTCGCCCGCCGATCGGGATCGGTGTCGGCACAGATGAGCACGCGGCCGGCGCGTGGGCGCTGCGAGGCGCCGCCCCACGACCGCTGTCGTGGGGGCAGTATAGCGCGAGCAGGCGGGCAGGCGCAAGCGGGGCGGGAGCCAGGTAACGGCGTTCTGGTTTCCGTTGCCTTCATATCGGTGGCAAGGTGAAGATGCTGCCGCCAAAGGAGGGCTCTCCGATCATCCTGCGGTTACCAACACACACACACAGGTGATGGGAGAGCCGACAAACACCATGGCGCTAGCCAAGGCAGCGGGTGAGTGACTGCGGGAGCTGGGGGGCCGCACAGCGCGGGATTTGCGCGCGTGTCCTTACTGTCAAAGGAGGGACATGATCCGCTGGGGCTGCTATCAGCGGCACTCCTGGCTGCTTTTGGGGGGCGAGGTCGTGCCGGACGAGGAAGACGCGAACGCGTGGGAACGACTCTTCGAGCGTGCGCGGCAGGCCGGTCCGGTGCTGGAGAGGATGAACGGTCTGATCGGCGGTGGGGTTCAGTCCAGGGTCTGCCTTGATATCCATTCTGGTCCGACGGCGATGTCGCAGATCCCAGACAGCCAACACATCAGGCCACGCAGGAGGGCGAGCGGGAAGCGCATTACCGTCGAGACATCGGCGAATTGGCCATTGTCGCTGTTCGGGCAGGACACTTGCTGCCATTTGGGCGCCCCGCACCGGGGCGATAGGAGAACACCATGAGCATCCTCTTTGAACCAACGAAGGTGGGGCATCTCGAGCTCCGTAACCGCTTTGTGCGGTCAGCAACGGTTGATGCCTGCGCGGACGAAGCGGGTCTAGTCACAGAAAAACAGATGGGGCTTTTCTCAAAGCTGGCGGACGGAGGCGCCGGACTTGTCGTTAGTGGTGCCTCCTATGTACGCGCATCGGGCAAGCTCGGTATGTTCATGAACTCCATCAGCGATGATCTTTGTCTGAGAGGGCTGACGGAACTGGCCAGTGATATACATCGTCGTGGGACCCGTATCGCCGTCCAGTTGTTTCATGCAGGGCGAATGGCCGCGCACTTCCCGGGCTCAACGGATGGCAACGCCATCGGTGCATCGGTTGTTGCGGATGATCCCTACTTTGCCTCAGGGCGATCATCGGAGGGGACGAGCCTGTATCACGAAGCGACGGAGAGCGAGCTTTAGGACATCATCCAGGCCTTCGGCGATGCGGCGCGCCGAGCGCAAGTGGCTGGATTCGATGCTGTCCAGGTCCACGGGGCCCATGGCTATCTTCTCAGCCAGTTCCTGTCTCCGTACACAAATCGGCGTCAGGACCGATGGGGAGGCTCCTTGGAGAATCGGCTTCGACTGCATCAGGAGATCTATCGAGAGATCAGAGCGAAGGTTGGCGAGAGTTATCCGGTTCTCATCAAGCTAGGCGTGCAGGATGGCTTTCCAGGCGGGCTTGAGCTGCGCGAGGGCGAGTTGGCGGCGCGAATCCTTGCGCGATCGGGTTTCGATGCCCTGGAGATCAGCCAAGGCGTACCTGGCCATGGCCCCAACAGCTCCTTCGCTCACACACGGATCAACACAGTCGAGCGTGAGGCCTACTTTAGGGCGCCCTGCAGAGAGATCAGGAAGCAGGTGGCGGTCCCCGTCATGATGGTGGGCGGGCTGAGAACCTTCGAGCTGATGGAGGAGATCGTGTCAGTGGGAGACGCAGACCTGATCTCGCTCTGTCGGCCACTGGTGAGGGAACCCAGCATCATCAATCGATGGCGAGACGGTCATAGGGAGCGATCAGCCTGCGTGTCATGCAATGGCTGTCTGCGGACGATCGCGAGTGGAGAGCCTTTGCATTGCGTGGCGGTATAGGCCTCACCGGCAACTGGCAGGCCAATGCACTAGCGGCTGACCACGCTGGCGGGGGGACTGCCCCAAGCCATATCACCGTCGCAGGGGATGACGAACCAGATCACCCTGGCCCAGGCTGTCTGCGAGACGCGATTAGATCGGACTCGGTGTCATCGGCAAGACTGTGTGGCAGGACCGACCGTACAGGTCGGGCGAGTGGCAGAGGAGGTGCTCCGATGAAGCAGGTCAGGGATCAGGAGAGGGGATTTGGGTTCGTGTGGATTGTGTCAGCGGTGTGCGCGTCGCCGCTGCTGGCGGGCTGCGCGGCGGTGGCGGTCGAACCGCCGGCCACACCCACGCCGGGGCCGCCGCCGGGGCAGATGACGGTGTATGACCCGGACAACTGCCCGATTCCCAGCGAACGCCTCACGCCCGGCCTGGCGTTCGATGACACGGGGAGGCTGTGGATCGGGACCATGGAAGGCTTGGCGAGCTTTGACGGGGACACCTGGCAGGTGTATCGCCCCGACAACTCGGGCCTGCCCTACCGTGTCGTCACGGCGCTGGCGCCAGATGACCAGGGCAACATCTGGGTCGGCACGGCTGGGGGGTTGGCGCGCTTTGACGGGGCGCACTGGACCGTCTATCGCAGCGCCACCTCAGGGCTTCCCTATGACAGTATCCATGCGCTGGCGCTGGATGCGCAGGGAGCCCTCTGGATTGGGACGGGACGATTCTACAGCGAGGGCGGCGGCGGGCTGGCGGTGCTCGAAGACGAGACCTGGACCGTCTACGACAAGGAAAACTCGCCTCTGCCGTCCAACCAGATCCTTTGTTTGGCGATCGATGCCGAGGGGGCCACGTGGATCGGGACGTTCGGCGGCGGCCTGGCCCGATTCGATGGCGAGCGTTGGACGGTCTACACCAAGGCCAACTCTGGGCTGCCCGGCGACTTTGTCACGGCCGTAACCTTTGATGCCGATGGCCACCTGTGGGCGGCGACCGATGGGTATGGGGTGGCCCGGTTCGATGGCGAGAGCTGGACGACCTACTCCACCCAGAACTCGGGGCTGCCGTCCGACAACGTGCATACGGGCCTGGCCGTGGACGTGCGCGGGCGCATCTGGATGGCCACCCAGGAGGGCCTGGCCCGCCTCGACGGCGAGCATTGGGCGGTCTATGACACCGAGAACAGCGCCTTGCCGAGCAACTGGATCTGGCGCGTGGTGACCGACGCGCGGGGCGATCCGTGGGTCGCCACCCGTTACGGCGGCCTGGCGGTCATTCGCGGGAGCTGAGAGGAGCTTTCGGAAGCAGGACATGGGAGGCACGAGCAGGCAGCCCACGCTGTCGCCGTGATCGCCGATCGCGGCTGTGCTCGGCCCGAGATGGGAGGCGCTCGGCCACTTGTCTCCCACCTTATCCGCAGTCTGTATCGTGAGCAGAAGCGTACAGCAGAACCGAACAGGAGGGACACAACATGACAAGGTTTCTATTCGTGGGCACGGGCTGG
>JAFGLK010000298.1 GCA_016928125.1 Anaerolineae bacterium | reverse complement strand
CCGCGCCATCATCCGCAAGCTGCCCGCAGTGGAAGCCCTGGGCAGCGTCACGGTGATCTGTTCGGACAAGACCGGCACCCTCACTCAGAACCAGATGACGACCCAGCAGATTGTGGCCGGCGGCCGACGTTACGCTGTCACGGGCACCGGCTATGATCCGATGGGCCAGATCCTGGATCACGATCACTCGGCTGTTTCGCTCGACGGGGCTGTGGCGCTGCGCGAGTGCCTTCTGGCAGGCCTGCTGTGCAACGACAGCGATGTGGCCCAGGTCCAAGGGCAATGGACGGCCCAGGGCGACCCCACCGAGGTGGCGCTGCTGGTGGCGGCGCGCAAGGGTGGCCTTTCGCGATCCGCCCTGGAGCAGCAGTTCCCACGGCTGGATGCCATTCCGTTCGACTCGCAGCACCAATACATGGCGACCCTGCACGCGGGCGCGGAGGGCGCCTCGGAGCGTCCGGTGTACGTCAAGGGCGCCCTGGAGGTCATCCTGGAACGATGCGACACGGCGTTGGATGCCGATGGGCGAGTGGGCGCGCTGGATGCGCAGCTCGTGCGCTCGAACGCCGACGAACTGGCCGCTCACGGGTTGCGCGTGCTGGCCTTTGCCAGGGGCGCGCTGCCGGCTGGGTCGGTCTCGGTGGCACACGCAGACGTGGCGTCCGGCCTGACCTTCCTGGGCTTGCAGGCCATCATCGACCCCCCGCGCGCGCAGGCGATTCCGGCTATCCGCGCCTGCCAGGAGGCCGGCATTCGGGTCAAGATGATCACCGGCGATCATGCCCTCACCGCATCGGCCATCGCGACGCAGATCGGGCTGGCCGAGCCATGTCCCGATGGGTCGCCTTCCGAGGACTGCGTCCTGACGGGGAGGATGCTGGCCGGCTATGGCGATGCCCAGTTGATCGAGGCGGTGCAAGACGTGGCCGTCTTTGCCCGGGTATCGCCAGAGCAAAAGCTTCGCCTGGTGGAGGCGCTTCAGGCGCGAGGCGAGGTCGTCGCCATGACCGGCGATGGCGTGAACGATGGCCCGGCGCTCAAGCAGGCCGACATCGGCATCGCTATGGGCATCGCCGGCACCGAGGTGGCCAAGGAGGCCGCCGACATGGTGCTCACCGACGATAACTTTGCCACGATCGAGGCCGCCGTCGAAGAGGGGCGCGGCGTCTTTGACAATCTGACCAAGATCATCGTCTGGGTGCTGCCCACCAACGTCGGCGAGGGGCTGATCCTCTTGCTGGCCGTCCTGCTAGGGATTGCGCTGCCGATCCTGCCTATCCACGTGCTCTGGATCAACACGGTCACGGCGGGGGTGCTGGGGTTGGTGTTGGCTCTCGAACCCAAAGAGCCAGATCTCATGCAGCGCCCGCCGCGTGCGCCAAACGCGCCCATTCTCACGCGCGAATTGTCCTCACGCGTCCTGCTGGTGGGCGTCTGCATCCTGATCGGGGCTTTTGGGCTGTACGAGCTGGATCTCTGGCTTGGAAGCGATATCGCCCAGGCCCGCACGGTGGCCGTGAATGCGATTGTGATGATCGAGGTGTTCTATCTCCTCAACTGCCGCTCCCTCCGGCGCTCGATGTTTCGGATCGGGGTCTTTTCCAACCGGTGGGTTGCTGTGGGGATCGTGGGTATGGTCCTGCTGCAAGTGCTCTTTAGCTATGCGCCCTTTATGAACAACCTGTTTCTCACGGCGCCCCCGACTTCAGGCGACTGGGCGCGCATCGTGGGCGCGAGCCTGCTCGCCTACCTGATCGTCGAGGTGGAAAAGTGGATGCGCCGACGGGGCAACCGTCCCGCATAGAAGGCTGGCTCGGGCGCCGGTGAGATCGGGCGCGTCTCAGGGGCCTGAACGGATATCTGGTGGGCTGAATCGCCGGCCAGGCATGTGTTGGCGCAACACGAATTGATGTATAATGGATTCAACAATTCCGATTCCATCGCTCTCAAAGGAGGACCGTCGATGAATGCCTTTCTCCAGTTCATGGCTTCCAGCACAGGCCGCATCCTCCGAATCGTCGTGGGCCTCATCCTGGTCGTGCTGGGCCTGTTCTTCGTGGGGGGCGTCGTGGGGGGCGCCATCCTGGTCGTGGTGGGCCTCGTGCCGCTCCTGGCGGGCATTTTCGATGTCTGTGTCTTCTCGCCGCTGTTCGGCGGCCCCTTCAAGGGCTCCGATATCCGCGCACGCGGATAGCTCCGCGCACGCGGATAGACCCGCGCACGACAGTAACGCGACAGGCCTCGGCGCGCCATCTGGGGTCGGGCGCTGTGCGCCTGGCCCTCCTGGGGGTGCACCTTTGATCCCAGATGGGCCACCAGCGTCTGAGGTTAGCCCTCTGTGCTGGCGGCTTGGCTTGCCTGCGCGTGGGCCTTGAGCGGTTCGGGCACCAGGCGCCAGAAGACCAGCGCCGCGCCCAAGCCTGCCCCCGCGATGGCCCAGGCGGCCGTGGGTAGAGTCACCAGGTCGGCCACCTGTCCTACCAGCATCGGCCCGCCCATGTGGCCCACATCGCCGATCAACCGCCAAATGCCCAGGAACTCGCCGCGCGCATGTTTGGGCGCCAGATCGGCGCCGAGGGTCATCATGCAGCCCGCGCCGAGGCCATTGCCAAAGCCGATGACCATCTCTGCGGCCAGCAGGCCCCAGAAGGTGCCTGTGAACGGCACCAGACACATACCCACGGCCTGGATGAGAAAGCTGGGCACGATAGCGTACTTGCGCCCCAGGCGATCCATGATCCAGCCGGCGGGATAGAAGAGCGACATATCCACGGCCGAGCCGAGGCTCACGATGGCCCCGATGGCGGTCACATCCAGGCCGAGCACGTCGGCGGCATAGAGCGGGATGATAGCCGGGCGTCCGGCGCGGATCATCTGGGCCAGAAGCTGCCCCCCTCCCGAGGCGATCAGCACGCGATAGCGCTCCTTGAGCGCAGCGACCAGAAGAGCCCCATGGCCACCCAAGCCAGACGCGGCGCGCTCCTCCGATGCGGCGCGCACAAAGACGGCCATGGCCGCCAGCGCCGCCAGGTTCGCCGCGCCAAAGACGAGAAAGATGGAGCGCAGCCCTTGGCCGGCCGCGATCACCCCACCAGCCAAGGGACCCAGAAAGCTCCCGATGCGCATCAATCCGCCGAACAGGGCGATGGCCCGGCCGCGCCGGCCGACCGAGGCGACGCCGGCCACATAGGCGTGGCGCGAGACCGTGAACAGCGCCCGTCCGAAGCCTGCGATGATGCGCAAGACGACGGCCGCCGGCACGCCGCCCGCCAGAAAGAGCGCGGCTGTGGCCAGGGCCGCGAGGGCAGAGCCGATCAGCATGGTCTCCTTTTGCCCAAAGCGGCGCATCAGCACGCCCGCGGGCACATCACCCAGCAACATGCCGATCGCCTCGCCAGCCAGCACCAGGCCCACCAGGGCGTACGAGGCGTTCAGTTCCTTGGCGTAGAGCGGCAACACCGGGGTGAGCAGGCCCCACGAGACCGACAAGATCAGCGATGGCAGGTAAAAGGGCAGGATCAGCGGATCGTCCCTGAGGCTGCGTCCTATCGACATGGGCAGCCCTTGACCCAACGCCCGACCTCGTAGCGCGCGACGGGTCCCAGGGATTGGTACAGTCGCGTCGAGATATTGGGCTCGGGGGCCGAGCCGATATAGGCGTAGCGCACGCCCCGGCAGGCCAGCTCGCGGAAGCAGGCGCTCACCACCGCCCTGGCGAATCCCCTGCGGCGGTAATCGGGATGGGTGCCCACCGGGTCCACCTCCGCCACCCGATTTGCCGCGTCGATCCAGCCCAGGCAAAAGGCCACGTGCTCGCGCTCGGGCGACACGATGCAAAAGTCCAGATCGTAGCGGTAGCCCGGCGCCGAGGCCTTGCCGTAGAACCAATTGCGATCGAGGTAGTCGTTGTTGAAGGTCAGGCGCTCCACGGCGATATGCTTGTCGTGTTCGCCGTTCTCCGCCAGCGTCTCGACGCGATATCCCGACGGCAGCGCGATGGGGGGATAGGGACGCGCCAGATCGTAGGCCCACGTGATGCCCGAGGCCCCCCCGTACGCGTAACCGGCCTGGGCCAGCATCTCCTGTCGGGCGGTCTGGTCCGCATAGGCCTCGATCTCGAT
>JAFGLK010000297.1 GCA_016928125.1 Anaerolineae bacterium | reverse complement strand
GCGCCCTCGGCGAAGGAGAGGTTGTTCGGCAGACGATGGGCCAGGCGCTCGGGCACCAGCATGCGCTCGGCGTAGGCGCCATCTACATGGATGCCGATGCGGCCCTCCATCGTCTCCAGGTCGCCGCAGATGCGGTCCCCGACCCGCCAGGAATCGCTGACCGCGCTCCCTTTGCCAATGACCACGCCAGAATACTCGTGCCCCGGCACGACGGGCAGCCGACACTCGTGCTCATCCTTCCACAGATGGATATCGCTGCCGCAGATGCCGACCGCACCGACCTCGATCAGCAGATCGTGCGGCCCCGGCTCCGGCTCGGGCAGCTCCACCAGGCCCATATTGGCCGTGCCGGGCGCCCATTTCTGAATGGCTCTCATCGTCTCACCTCCAGGCGACAAAGGATCCCGTGTGGCGCAGCCTCGTACACACGCCAGGGCGTGCAGCACGCTGTGTCGTCGAGCGCAAAGGGGCCGCTTCGCAGACTGAGCGCATCCATACGATAGCGTGGCGCCCCCTGCATGTCAATGTGCAGCCTGCGCGCTTCGGCTACCGAGGCCTGGGCCTCGTTCGGCCTGCGCGCGGATTGGCCAGCCAGGGGCCCAGCATGTATACTGCCAGCCATCGCGATGAGATCATGAGAAAGGATCGTGAGATGAACAAGATCGAGCGCTTTCGGGCGGTTTTGCAGGGCGCGCCGGTGGATCGGGTGCCGGCCGGCTTCTGGTTCCATTTCGACCCGATCTATCGGGGCGGCGAACCGATGGCGCTACAGCATCTGGCCTTCTACCGCGCCACCGACATGGACATCATGAAGGTGATGAACGACACGGGCTATGGCCCGATCGGCAAGGTGTGTATCCAAGAGCGCCGCGACTGGCTCAAGCTCGAGCCCACACCGCTCTCCGATCCGGTCTTCCAGAGCCATCTCTCGGGGCTCAGGCAGATCGTCGACGCGATCGGCGCGGAGGTGCCGATCATGACCACTGCCTTTAACCCTTATCATCGGGCCGGCGCCATCGTGGCGGCCAGCGCCGAGGGGGCCGAGCCGCTGCCCAGTCCCGAGGCGCGCGCCATCCTCTGGCAGCACCTGCGTAGCGATCCCGAGCCGGTGATGCAGGGCCTGCAGGTGATCGCCGAGGATCTGGCCGCCTTTTATGCCGCCTGCATCACGGAGGCGGGCATCCATGGGCTCTACTACTCCGCCCAAGGGGGCGAACGCGAGCTCTGCAGCGACGAGGAGCATGCGCGCTACCTCAAGGCCTATGATCTGGTTGTTCTCGACAAGGCCGCGGAGGTGGCGGAGTTCGTCGTCGGCCACTTCTGCGGCAAGGCGCTCAACCTGGAGCGCTTTGTAGACTATCCGGTGCAGATGGCCAACTGGGCCCATCAATCGGAGAATCTCTCTCTCACCGAGGGCCAGACCTTGTTCGGCGGCCTGCCGATCCTGGGCGGCCTGGATGAGCGCGGCCCGCTGGTGTACGGCCCGCGCGAGGCGCTGCGCCAGGAAATCGAAGCCGTCCTGGCCGAGGTGGGCACGCGTGGGTTCATGCTCGGCGCGGGCTGCACCGTACCCAGCGATGTGAATATCGCCAACCTGATCTACGCACGGGACGTGGCGGCCGAGCTGAGCGCGGCCTGAGCATCTCGACGGCCTCGATCAGTGCCTAGACCCACGGCGCAAGCTGGCCCAAGAAGCCAGCGCGGGAGGATGGTTCAGGGGACGGGGGATGGACGCGCGGCACAAAATCGGATAGAATAGAGCTAGAGGTAGGCACCAGACGATCGGGGCGGAGGGCCATGATGTGGGATGACGATTGGGAGCTCGATGCCATCCCAACCTACACAGTGCGCGATGAACGCGTGCTGGTGGTCGTCGTGCCTACGGCGGCTGACTGGGAGCGGATCTGCGCCGAGCATTGGTACCGCATCCCGCTCAGGCGCGCGCCCAAGCGCATCGGGGCCGAGTATCTGGCCTTCTACCATCCCAAGGCGCTGGGCGAGCGGGCCTGGAGCATCGCCTACTATGCGCCGGTGCTCGGGGTCGCGATCGTGACGCGTCGGGAGCTCCTGCCCGACGAGGCCGACCATCCCCGGGCGGGCGATCTCTACTACCGCTACGAAGTGGGCGCCCCGCAAGCGCTACAGCCGCCCATCCCCAGCCACAAGCTGCGCCGCGTGACGTTCATCATGACGACTCTTTCGCGCCTCTTGGCGGCGCGAGAGATCCAAGATCTCTGGCTTCGGGACTCGACACAGCAGCGCTTGGGAAGAGCGGCCCTGCTCCGCGAATGGCCCAGGCGCCCAGGGCCTTACCTGATGATGGGCCAGAGCCCGTCATCAGGCGCCTACTCGGCCAGGATCCCCGGAACGTAGATCAACACCGTCAGCAGCGCGTCGCAGACCGCGAACATCGCAAACCCCGAGAACATGGAGGCCGTCTCGTGGCGTCTGGCGTACAGCCAGGTGCAGACCCCAGCGACCCCAGAGATCACAAAAGGCGTGGCGAACAGCACCACATCCGCCGCGGGGCCGGCCATCCCGTAGGGCAAGGGCAGCGCCGCCAACCAGTTGGGCTGGAAGAGATACTTAAAGATCACATACAAGCCGATGCCCAAGATCAGGATAGCCCGTGGCCCCTGATGGTCTAGGCGCCCCTCGGCGCGGACCATCACATACACCACCATCAACAGCACGGGCACGAACATCCACACCAGAGCCAATGGCAGGAAGCTGAGCGATTGTGCTACACCCCAGAGGAAGGTCAGGATGGAGGCTGCCACATCCTGAGGGGTCACCCGGTTGAGTTCGGCCACCACCGCATCCGCGGTGCTTGCATAGTACACGTCAAAGGCCCCGAATCCGGCCGTGTCGATCCAGGCCAGATGCAGATTGCGGTTGCGATCCATCAAGAGCGCCGGGTTGAGCGACGAGGTGTTGGTGCGGGCTGCGATCTGGTAGCCTCTGAGGGCCTGCGGCTCCCAGAGCGTCAGAGCGATTTGGATTGTGCTGCGCGTACGGCCGCTCAACTGCGCCGCAAAGGCCACGGCCAGCTCGTCCAGGTGCCCCTCGTTTGTGGTGGGCATGTAGATAAAGCGGGCCGAGGGGGCGTCCGGGCTGGCCGAAGCGAGCTGTTCGATCTGAAAGGCGCTTCGCATGGATGCGAGGGGCGGGTGGAGCGAGTCCGGAATCAGCACAGGCTGGCGCTGGCTCACGGCCTGGGGCTCATCCAGCGGAAAAGAGAGCCAGTAGGCCCATGCGGCCGGGCTAGTGAGTCCGCCCCCGCGGCGCTCGATGGACCAGAAAACCTGCCCTCGATCTCGAATCAAGCCCAGGGCAGGGCGTTGAGCGACGAGCCCCAAAGGCAAAGAGAAGGCATCCAGCAACACCGCCTCGCCAAGGGCGCGCGCAGTGCGATCGAAGGGGGCATAGTAGATCTGACGCTCCCCATAATCGGGCGTCTCCATCCAGATCACATGCATTCGACCATCGCGGCCATAGCGCAGGGCCGGCTCATGGCCGGCGGTGTGGATGCGCTGGCTCTCACTCAGCAAGGCGCCGTGAGCATCCAAGCGCGCATGGTAGAGCCCGGCCTCCCCGGCCTCGGGCACGGCCAGCAAGAGATCGAGCTGACCCTCTGGATCCATCCCTACGGCGAAAGAGTCGACCCCTGCGTCTGCCCGAGATGGCAGCGTGATGCGCTCAGGCTCCGACAGCAGGCCCCCATCTGGCTGGATCCCGGCATGGAAGAGGTGGATGACGCCATCCAGACGATCGAGCCAGAGGATGTGTAGATACCCCAGGCGCCCGGCCAGGATCTGGACGTCCGTAGGGCGCTCCACCTGGATGGGCAGCTCACGCCAGAGGATGAGGCGTCCGGATTCGTCCAGATGGGCGAGATGCAGGGCGTGTTGCCTCATCACGCGGGCAGCCTCGTCCAGCCCCTCGTTGGGCGCCTCGCCCACCCAGAGCACGAACACCTGTCCGGCTGCATCGGTGGCCAGCGCGGGCGGCTGGTTGATGATCGCCTGGCCCAGTTTCTCGCCCCGGCTCCAGTCGCCGCGAACGCGCTCGCTCTTGGCCGTAGCGAGCTGGCACCCCGCCAGCAGAACCAAAACGAGCACTGAAGCCATCAAGGCCCCTGCATCGCCCAGGCTGACAGGCCATCGAGGGCGCCGAACGTGTGCTTGCTGCAACCTTGCCATCATAGGCCCGCTCCATTCAGAGTACTCGCCAGGAGGACATATCCCGGCAGGCCAAGACCATCCTCGCCAAGGCAGCGCAAGTATACGCCACGGCCTGTCAGCTGACAAGAGGCCTGGCCCGCTCGCGGGCCAGCGGCCCCAACGCACGTTTTGCTCTGCCTCTTCCCTGGCCCTATACTGACAGGAGCCTGATAGCAGACGGGTTACATGATGTGGAGTCTCCTTCGAAAGGTCTGGCGAGATCTCGTAGGGCGGCGGGCGCGCACGGCCCTGACCATCTTGGGAATTGCGATCGGCGTCGCTGGCCTGGTTGCGATCGTGTCTACCGCCCGCAACCTGACCCGCGCCCAACGCGCCCTCTATGCGAGCAGCTCTCAGGCGGACATCACCTTCTGGGTCTGGAATGCTCCGGCCAGCCTGGCCTCGCTGCTCGAGCGCGATCCGCGCATTGTCGCCGCCGAGCTGCGGACGACCTATATCACCCGTTGGCAAGGGGATGGCTCCTGGCGTGATATCGAGCTGATTGGCATCGCCGATTTCGGCCAGGTGCGCGTGAATCAGTTCGACATCGTGGCCGGACGCGCGCCCCGCACCGGCGAACTGCTCTTGGACCTCTCGGCCAGCCAGGAGGCGGGTGTGACCCCGGGCGAAGAGATCTCCCTGCGTGACCCCAACGGGCGCGAGCGCACCCTGCGGGTGAGTGGTATCTCGCGCAGTCCGGGCTACCTTTCGAGCGCTATCACCAACATCGCCCTCGGCTATGTCCCGGCCCAGACGGTGCGTCGCATGCTGGATATCCCGGGCAGCAATCAGCTTCTGATCAAACTCCGCGCGTTTGCGGATGGCCAGAGTGTCTCCCAGCGCGTGACGCGCCTCCTTCGCCGTCAGGGGCTGCAGGCGGGCGCGCCCGTCATCCGCGATCCGGCCAACTTCGCCGGCAAACGCGAGCTGGATGCCCTGATCGTGATCATGTTCCTATTTTCGGGGCTTGGGTTGGTGCTCAGCTCGACGCTGGTCATCAACACACTGTCGGCCAGCGTGGCCGAACAGGTCGACGAGATCGGCGTGATCAAGGCCCTGGGCGGCACGCGCGGCCAGATTCTGCTCGTCTACCTCATGGAGGCCGCCGCGCTCGGCCTCTGCGGCACCCT